>JAEYWA010000021.1 GCA_023431385.1 Bacillota bacterium
GGCAGCTTTGCTTTATTTATCTGAGAAGTAATTGCAGCTGCAATTACAGTAGGACTATATTTATTTCCGATATCATTCTGAACAATCAGTACAGGTCTGACACCGCCCTGTTCCGAGCCGATAACCGGACTCAGATCTGCATAATATATGTCTCCTCTTTTTATTACCACGTTTCCTCCATCTCCCCAAGCCGTTCCTCATATATGCTCTGCTGATCATTATCAGCTCCGAGGCATCCCTCAGCGAGCCCTAAATTTATTTCAGCCATTTCTTCGTACCCTCTCCTCATTTTTTCCCTCAATTCAACCTTACGTTTTTCTCTTATATAAAGACTCATTGCTTCCCTGACAATTAGACTTCTGTTTGTTTTTTGATTAGAAGCCAGGATATCCAATTCTTCAAGTAAATTGTCCGGGACGCTAATTAATATCTTTTTATATTGAGCCAACTCTATTTACCCCCACTCTTTTAAAACGACAAACGATGATCTCTTTTTCATCATTTACTCGTCTCCTAATAAGCTTTTCTCTCTATTTATATTATAATATTCCTAAATAAATAAATTATCAGTATGACAAAGAAAATACAATTGCACACGTATGGAATTATTATAATCCACCACTAAATACACGGTCAAATTAAGTTTATATTACTTCATCCTTTGAAAACCGCCTATAACATATCTTTCAGAGGATTTTTCTAACAAATTTCTGTCTGGTTATATTAAGTAATTCAAAATTTTCGATATCTTTCCATCCTTTACAAACGCTCTTGGTATTCTTTTCCCCACAATACAAATCAGTTCATAATTTATCATACCTATTGAGCTTGCAACATCCTCAACTGAAATAGAGTTATCCCCTTGCTGGCCTATGAGAACAACCTCATCGCCTACTTCGACATTTTCGGTCAAATCTGTCACATCTACCATACACTGGTCCATGCAGATTCTTCCTACTATAGGAGCAAACTGACCATGTATGAGCACCTTCCCCTTGTTGCTCAGCATCCGGGTATACCCGTCTGCATAACCTATAGGAATTGTTGCAATACATGATGTTCTGTCAGTTGTAAAAATTCTTCCGTAGCTTATTGAAGTATCTTTTTCAACTTCCTTTACCATGATTATATTAGCCTTTAAGGTCATTGCCGGTTTTAAGAGAATTTTTGACTTATCAACTTCTTCAGACGGGTATAAACCATATTGAATAATGCCCGGACGAACCATATCCAGATGCATCTCAGGATATTCAATAATTCCTCCACTGTTGGCACAATGCTTAACTGGGATATGTACTCCGATTCTCTGAAGCTCATTGCATATACTCATAAAACGTTCAAACTGTGTTAAGGTAAATTCTCTGTTTTTCTCATCAGCTGTTGCAAAGTGCGTAAATAAGCCTTCAATAATTATGTTGGGCAAGCGGCTTATTTCTATAACATTTTTTACCGCATTGTATCCGGGCAGGAAGCCTATTCTTGACATACCTGTATCAATTTTGATATGAATCTTTACCTTCCGCCCCTGCCTAACAGCCTCATCAGAAAGTGCCTTTGCCAATTCGTGGCTAAAAACCGATTGGGTTACATCATTTTCAATAATTTCATTTGCCCTTATGGGATCGGTATAGCCCAAAATAAATATTGGTACATTTATTCCATGCTTCCTCAGCTGAATTGCTTCATCCAGCATTGATACCGCAAGTCTTGTTACTCCGTTTTCCAGGAGTGTCCTTGCCACCTCCATTACTCCGTGTCCGTATCCATCAGCCTTAACTACCCCCATAATTTCGGCATTTTTGTTGGTAATTCTTCTAATCTCACGAATATTATGAGCGATGTTGTCAAGATTTATCTCGGCCCATGCTCTGTTCAGTTTATATTCCATTTTATCCCCCATCTAAGTGCTTTGCATGCCCATTTACTAAGGATATCTTTCTCTAGTATAACCAAATTCTGTTTACCAAAAACATTTTTTATAAAAATACTGGCTGATCCATATGTTTAATAGTTGTTTCTTAAACATTATTCAAGATAATAAACATATCTAATATAATAACACTTATACTATAATAA
Organism: Bacillota bacterium; assembly: GCA_023431385.1. Lineage (GTDB taxonomy): Bacteria > Bacillota > Clostridia > Acetivibrionales > DSM-1351 > Ruminiclostridium. Next base: position 2,077 of record JAEYWA010000021.1, read on the forward strand.
TATGTTTATTTATATTTAATGCCACTAATACGTTTGTTACTGCTTCAGAACTTTTTTAATCGCTGCAGGAATATTTTCCACGATGTCGGACGCAATCACTCCGTATTCCCCTTTTTCTTCTGCTGCTATATCCCCTGCCAGCCCGTGCAGATACACCCCCGCCACAGCAGCCTCAAACACTCCCGCGCCCTGTCCTATCAGCGATGCAATCATACCGGTCAATGAATCCCCGCTGCCTGCTGTGGCCATCCCGGAATTGCCTGTGGGGTTGATATATACTTTCCCGCTGCTGTGAGCAACAATTGTTTTTGCCCCCTTCAGCACCACAGTCACTCCCCACAATCGGGAATATTTCTGTGCTATCTCAAGCCTGTTCTCTTGAATATACTCTATTTCAAGCCCTGTCAATCTGGCCATTTCTCCCGGATGCGGAGTAATAACCACTTCATTTTTAAACCTGTCGAAGAGACCAGTATTCTTTGACAGGGCATTCAGTGCATCGGCGTCAAGCACAATAGGTATATCCACTTTGTCAGCAATAGAATTTAAAATATAGAATATGTATTCATTGGATGAAAGACCCGGCCCAATAACTGCCGTGTCACATTTATCTAATAGTTTGACTATACCTTCTATGCTGTTCTGTCCAAGAACGCCATTATACTCCACAAGTCCAACCCCTACTGCCTCGGGAACTACACTCTGGTATATGTTTATCATACTTTTAGGAGCACCAATGTATACAAGTCCGGAGCCGGTTCTAAGGGCTGCCTTTGAAGCAAGGCAGCCAGAACCTGCCATACCTTGCGAGCCTGTTATTACTGCCAGTTTACCGCAGCTGCCCTTGTTGGCTTCTGAGCCTCTCTTTGGGATTATCCCCTTCACCATCTTAAAATCTGTTAAAAATATATTAATATTTACAGAATCAAGTGATTCACCAGGCATGCCTATAGCTTCTACTGCCAGTTCTCCGGTAAAATCTGCTCCGGGGTAGATGAGCTGTCCTATTTTAGGTAGTTCAAAGGTTACAGTTTTAGCTGCTTTTATACAGGAAACGGATACCTTGCCGGTGGCAGCTTCAACACCCGAGGCAATATCTATGGAAAGAGTATAGTTGGAATTTGCATTTATTAAATTAATAACTTCGGCAATATATCCTTTTGCCTCTCCTCTAAAGCCTGTTCCGAATATACCGTCTATTACAAGGGATGCTTTAGAAATTTCATGTCCGAATTCATCTGCATTTAAGTTTTCGCCGATATATCTGATATCGGCCCTGAGCCTTTCAATAATATCGAAATTTAATCGTGCATCTCCCATAAGAAAGGCTTTATCAAACAGGCAGTAGACAATTATTTTGTAGCCTTTTATCATTAAATGCCTGGCTACAGCAAAGGCATCCCCGGCATTATTACCCTTTCCTGCCACAAGGATGACCTTCTCCGGCAATGAAGTATTTAACTCAAAATATCGTTCAACATGCTGGACTATTTGCAGTGCAGCGTTCTCCATCAGCAACAATCCAGGAATGCCCATCATCTCAATTGAATATTTATCTATTTTGCCCATCTGGGCACCGGTAACGGCTTTCATGTCAGATCACCTTTCAATAGTCAGTTGTATTAGTTAGCATTTTGCAGCTAGTAGTTAATAGCTACAATCCAGTCTCAATCAGCACAGAATACAGACCAGCAGCCTTTTGCTACTTATTACTGAAATAAACCTCATCCAGTTTCTGCAGCTGGTCTCCCCCGAGCAGATCATGGAAATAGGAGTATGTATCTGTATCATCCTGAGCCCTGAGTTCCCTCTCATCAACCAGCTTTATAAGCTTTTCCTTTGTTTCTACAATTTCCTTATCAAGTTCGGCAACTCGCTGCTGATTTTCTCTTATGGAGAAATAAACAAGTTTTACAGTCTGCTCGAGCAGTTCAAGATTAGCCTGCCTTATTTCTTTAGGAATGGCAGCAAGTCTTTCCTCTATCTCGGTCAACCTGTTATTAATACCCACAATCTGCTTTTCACATTCCTGCATATCAGACTGTGCATCCTGATTGTTATTATCAAAAACCTCAGTTGTCAGCTTTATTATTTGGTCCATATATTCTTTTTTGTTAACGACTATTTCTTTTGATTCGGAAATAATCCTTGACTGTTCTTTCAGCAGTTCCTTGATATTATTCTCGCACTCTACTATGGCTTCGGTTTTAACAATGTTTTTAAACAGACCGTTCCACCTTTCGTCCAAAGTTAACAGAGAGATGTCATTCTTTATTAGAACCTTCATATCCAACTGAGGCTCCGACTTTTTTCTGTTAAAAAACTTCCACATTTGTCCTCCACAATTCCAGCTTAACATTTTTTCCCGTCTTAAAATTATATATCGGTAAAAACCGGATTATTTATAACGCATATGTTCAAAAAACGTCTATTTTCAGCCTGAAACTTGTAAAGCATAATACTCGAGGGTATAATTAATTATCAGACTTAATTGCCTGTATAGTCAAGGCATAAAATATTCAAGTAAGCTTTTGCGTCTGAAAGAAAGGTTATTTATGAAACATTTATTGCTATATGCTCATGCCGGTAGCAGAAATCACGGCTGTGAAGCTATTGTAAGATCAACTTTGAAAATATTAAATCTCAATAACATAGATGTATCTCTGGCGACCTTCAGGGTGCAGGAGGATATAAACTTTCTGTCTCCCGATTTCAAATTGAATTATATCTCATATAAGCGGTATGAAGGTTTACACCCTATAAGACTTATAGATGCAGGATTAAGAAAATTCAAACTAAAGAGGGATTTTCTATTCTCATTTTCTCAAAAAGAAATTACAGCTCAAATGGACAAGCAGACCTTATGCCTTTCTATTGGAGGAGACAACTATTGCTATGGTATACCCAGATGGATTTACTATACAAATAGAATTGCTGTCGGGAAAGGAAGCAAAACCGTCTTCTGGGGCTGCTCGGTAGACCCCGAGGTCATAAACACAGAAATGCTGGAGGACTTAAAAAAATACAGCCTCATTATTGCCAGAGAAAGTATTACCCATCAGGCTTTTGTTGACAAAGGCCTCACTAACACAATACTTCTGCCCGATCCTGCCTTTACCTTGGATGTAAAATCAGCGCCGCTGCCGGAGGGCTTTATCGCCGGTAATACCATCGGAATAAATATAAGCCCTCTTATAATGAAAAGTGAAACCAGCGGAGGAATTGTACTTAAAAGCTATACACGGCTTATTCAACATATTATTGATACCACCGACAGCCAGATAGCTCTTATTCCCCATGTACTTTGGGAGCATGACAATGATATGGTTCCGCTGTCAAAACTTTACGAGTTGTTTAAAAATACCGGAAGAGTTATACTCCTTGGTGACAACTACAACTGTATGGAGCTGAAAGGTTTTATTTCCAGGTGTAAGCTGTTTATTGGAGCACGTACACACGCAACTATTGCTGCCTATTCAACAGGGGTTCCTACGCTGGTAATAGGCTATTCTGTGAAGGCTAGAGGCATTGCGAAGGACATCTTCGGTAGTGAGGCTATGTACACCCTCCCCGTTCAAAAGCTTCAGGAGGAGGAGCAATTAGTTAAGGCCTACGAAAACTTGAAGGAGCACGAGGAAGATATACGGAGGCATTTATCTGACTTTATGCCGGGCTATATTGAAAAATCCTATTCTGCCGGAGTTCCTGTCAGGCATCTGCTGTCAGAAGAATGAAAGGATATACCTTAATAAACCATGAGGATAAATGAATTAAAATGGGGCGCTGCCCTGTCATATACAAATATTTTGCTTTCCAATTTAATAAATCTTGCTTTTACACCATTTCTGCTTACTACACTGGGCAAATCAGAATATGGACTTTATATGCTTATAGGTGCATTTGTGGGCTATATGGCTGTACTGGATTTTGGTCTGGGTAATACCATTATTAGATATGTCGCAAAGTACAGAGCGCAAAATGATAAAGAGGGCGAACAGGGCTTCCTGTCTCTTGCCTTCCTGATATACGCGGTTTTAACCGTACTTGCTGTTGGAATAGGTCTCTCCTTGCTTCCTTCACTGCCTTCCATTTTCGGGGAATCACTTTCCTCAAACGAGCTGGATACTGCCAGGAAAATGTTTGAGATTCTGATTATAAACATCGGCCTGACTTTGTTTATGAATGCTTTAACCTCAATAATGTCAGGCTATGAAAAATTTGTTTTCCCCAGAGCAATGGCAATCATAAGGGTCATTGCACGGCCACTGGCAATTATAATCCTGCTGCTAATGGGCTATAAGGCACTGGCCATAGTTGTGGTAGATACGGTATTAAACGTACTACTGTTGTTAATTAACATGTGGTTTGTGTTTTATAAAATGAAAGTAAAAATAAAATACCGTCATCATAACTGGCCTTTTGTTAAAGAAATACTGCTTTTTTCCGTTTATGTTTTTATTAATATGATAGTTGACATGGTTTACTGGAAGCTTGGACAGCTTGTTGTAGGTATTTATTACGGAGCTGCGTCGGTAGCTATATTCGGCCTTGGCATGTCCTTTCCGGGCTATTATATCAATTTTTCAACAGCAATTTCAGGAGTATTCCTGCCAAAGGCTACACAGATGTGCGTTGATAATGCTTCCAGTAAGGAACTTGATAATCTTTTTATAAAAACAGGAAGAATCCAGTTTATTGTAATAGGCTTTATTCTATCGGGCTTTATACTACTGGGTAAGCCTTTTGTAATTCTATGGGCCGGACCTGATTATGTTCAGGTTTATCAGATTGCTCTTATTGCTATGATTCCGTTGACAATTCCACTGATTCAGAATGTAGGCATATCCATACTTCAGGCCAAAAATCTCCACGCATTCAGATCTGTAATGTACCTCATTATATCAGTTTTTAATCTGGGAATAAGTATACTACTTACCAGGGAAATCGGTATAATTGGTGCAGTAATAGGCACCTCAATATCATTGATTATAGGAAATATCATAATTATAAACATCTATTACCGAAAGAGAATTGGGCTGGATATAGCCAGATTCTTCAGAGAAGTATTCCACGGGCTTCTTCCGGCAATGTTCCTGAGTATACTAATTGGAGTAGTATTTCTGTACATTCCTATAGACGGCTGGACCGGATTAGTGCTGAAGGGTATCCTGTTCTCGGCTGTGTATGCGGCAGCAGTCTGGATCATAGGTATGAACTCATATGAAAAAGGCTTATTCAAGGGACCTGTTATGGGAATACTGAGTAAAGTACGAAATAAATAACCTGGGGGTAGCATATGGAAACAGTATTTGATAAAAAGGATAATTGTTATGGCTGCAGTTCCTGCGTACAGATATGTCCCACTAATGCCATAGACCTTATGGTTGATAAGGAAGGCTTTGCATACCCTGAAATAAATCATAATAAATGTACCGACTGCGGCCTGTGCAGAAAGTCCTGTCCCATTTTCAGTAGTATTGAAGCCCCTTCCGAGCCTTATCCTCATGTATATGCTATATGGAACAGAAACGAGGAGGTAAGGAAGTCAAGCACTTCAGGCGGTGTATTTTCAGCACTGGCTGAAGTGGTACTCTCCCAGGGAGGGGTGGTTTTTGGTGCTGCCTTCAATGATAAAATTGAAGCTGTTCACAGGGCCGTAGAGTCAATGGACCAGCTTTGTAGTCTTCAAGGCTCAAAATATACTCAAAGTTCCATCGGTAATACCTATAAAGAAATCAGAATACTGCTGAAGGACGGAAGAAAGGTTCTATTTTCAGGTACTCCCTGTCAGGTAAGCGGCTTATACTCTTTTCTTGGCATAAACAACGAAAATCTGTATACCTGCGATTGTGTTTGTCACGGAGTCCCCTCTCCCGGTGTATTTGAGCTCTATAAGGCACACTTGGAGAAATTAAACAACTCTGAAATACAAAGGTTTCAATTTCGTAACAAATCCTCTGGCTGGAAGAATTATAATGTAACTGTGGGCTTTAAAAACGGCCAATGTGTAAGTACCAATTTCAAAGAAGATCCATACATGAGGGGGTTTATCAGTAACATGTACTTAAGACCCTCCTGCCACAGCTGTAAATATGCTTCTGTAAATAGACCGTCGGATATCACTCTGGCTGATTTCTGGGGTATTGATAAGTTTAATCCCCAGCTTGATGACGATAAGGGTACCTCGCTAATTTTGTCAAACTCCCCAAGGGGTGAGGAGTTACTGAAGGCTTGTCAGGACAAACTTGCTATTCACAAAGTTAACCTACCAGCTGCTATCAGAGAGAATCCCAGCCTTATAGGTCCTTCAAGCCCAAACAAACGAAGGAACGGGTTTTTCACAGAAATGGAGAATGGAGACTTCCTTGCTCTTGCGCACAAATTTTTAAAAGCGCCGTCGAGGACTCAGCTGTTATGGAGAAGGTGTCTGCGGATTCCTAAAAAACTGGCTAAGCTGGTCTTAAGAAATAACTGAATTCATCAGTTAAAATGAGTAATTCCTTATTTAGCCTTGCTCAAAATCCATATAAGCCTTGCATGAAATTGACATCTTGAAAACGAGGTGCTAAACTAACCATAAAAATGCCTCAGAGGTATTTTATCACAATTTAAATTTGCCAAAATGCGGGAGATGGGAGATTAGATGGACAGTTCACCGTTGATATCTGTAATTATTCCAATGTATAATACCGGAGATTATATTGAACAGACAGTTAAAAGCGTATTGGCTCAAACCTACAGCAAACTTGAAGTAGTTATAGTAGATGACGGAAGTACCGACAATGGTGCAGCACTTGTGGAGTCTCTTAGAAGGAGTGACTCCAGAATCAGATATATCTATCAAGAAAACCAGGGGGTTTCAGCAGCCAGGAACAATGCAATTGCTAATTCCTCAGGTGAATATCTTGCGTTTCTGGACAGTGATGACCTGTGGAAGCCCCATAAACTCGAAAAGCAGTTGAGAAAGCTGGAAACTACAGGTATGGACGCCTGCTACTGCGGCTATCAGATGTTCTGCGGTGATGAAATGGGTAAAACCTTTCCCGAGCGTTATTTTGAAGGAAAGGTTTTAATTGAGGTCATAGAGGAAAAAGTATCCGTTTGGACCAGTACGGTCTTAATCAGAAAGTCGGTTGTAACGGACAATAACATATCCTTCAGGCAGGGCTTGAACTGGAGTGAGGATATGGAGTTCTTCTGCAAGCTTATGTACCTTGGCAGCTTTTGTTGTGTCCGTGAGACACTGGCACTTTACAGGCAAAGACCAAATTCCCTTTCGGTTTCACCGGACAGAGCCCCCGAAATCGGACTTTGGAAGGACTTTATTAATTGGCTGAATACTGTACCCGAACAGGCCAAGTATGATAAAAAAGAAATTATTCGCGCAGTGCAAGCCTATAAGCTGCCTTCAATAGCCATATTTTGCATATTTCAGAAGCTTGTTTCAGGCGAGGTTATCGATCAGGACTTCCTTTTAAAGGTTCCTCCGAAGCTGGTTTACGATTACAAGCCCAGCCTGTCAACAACAGGTATAAAGCTGTTTATAAAGAAAATACTGATACTATATAAATACGGATACAAAAGCTTTTCTTGATTTCAGACCCCAAGCAGATAACCATCGTATAGAATATGGGGCGCTGTTATAAAGAGCATAATTTATTTAATGCAATGTTTATGATTTAATATTCTTGTGATGCAAATTCATGAGAATTTTAAATAAGAATGACTAAACCTTTTAAAATTAGTTATTCTAAAAATATATAACTAAGGAGAGTAGTAAGAATGAAAATTATTAATGAAAAGGGAAAATTATTCGGACTGATTAACATTGTTGATCTTAGTATTATTATTTTAGTTATTCTGATTGGTGCTGTAGTAGTATTAACAACCGCAGGAAAAGATGTTGGCCCTATAACTAGTGAAGAAAGTCTTCAGGAAATTACCGTTACCTTTAGAAGTGCTGTGCGCAGCGATGAACAGTTGAAGGCTTTGAAAGAGAAAGATCAGCTAATTTCACTTCTTAAGCCGGTAGATGCCTATATCAAAACCGTGGAGTTCAAACCTCTTGAGGTCCAAATTAATACAGCAGATGGAAAAGCAGTGTACTCTGTTGATCCTAAAAGAAAAGAGCTTGTTGCAACGTTTACTATGAAAACAAACAAAGGTAGTGGAATAATCAAGCTTGAATCTCAGGAAATTGCAGTTG
>JAEYWA010000059.1 GCA_023431385.1 Bacillota bacterium
ATACCCCTTCGGTAGTGATATCTTTCATATCCCTTAATAATTTCCTTGCATATGGCTGAAAGTCTTTATTTTCCCTGCTGTCAACTATTAATGCTGTAAAGGGATTTTCCTTGCCGGATATATGTTCGGCAAGCTCTAAAAGCCTTTTTTTGATGCCACGCTTACAAAGTAATAGCTTTGAATAAAAGCAGATACTGGTAGTGCATTCTTTTAATTGTCCTAACTGAATCTGCGGATAGATCAAACCTAAAAAATCCCACTTGTCATTCGTTGTCTTGACAAGAAGGTGCCTCTTGAAGGTGTGAGGCTTACAGCTGTAGTTCTCTTCAATTATTTATCTGTCCATTTCAGCTTCCAACAAAAGATGCTGTCTTACTTCAGGAGCATATTCGTTAATTTCTCCATGCAAGCTACTGTCCAAAATAAAGTGACAGGTTAGCCCCATGAGGTATCCAAGAGCAGCATTGCTTTTTACTTCTCTGATGTTTCTCAATGCATAATTAATAAAATCTTTTGCAGGGTTTGAATGGATTTCATTACCTAAGCCTGTCACCTTGTTTTTGGTGTAGGGTCTATAGTAAAATAGCAAATCAGGCCCTTGCAGTCCCAGATCGAAAACTGCCTTGTTTCGATGGATTATTTCGGTTATCTCAGGATTACCCCTGCCTATCCTTTTAACTATCTCCTGACCAAAATAGTAGTGGGCAGCTATACTGGGCATAATATATCACCTCAATTGAATTACCCTGATTACAGGATAGTGGTTTAATTATTGTTTCATATTTCATACTCAAGTGATTTTATATAAGTAAGTTTATGTAAAAAAGGTTTTTCCTAATCAAAAAAAGTCCAATATTTCAATTTAAAGTTGAAATATTGGACTTTTTACTTTTTGTACTTCAAAACTACACGTATTTCTTATGTCAAAAGCATCCTATTCTACAGGATAATTTTCCCTCTCAACATAGTGTGTATGCAATACCTTATGAGCCTTATGACTTCCTGGTTCACCGAAGTATTTAGCATACATCTCCTGTACCACAGGGTTTTCATGTGATTTTCTGATGGAAAGGCTCTCATCTTCCTGGTAAATAGCCTTTGCTCTTTCACTCCTAAGGTCGGTCCAGCTCCTTACCGAAGAAGGCTGAATAGGCTGTCCGCCGCCATTTACACATCCACCGGGGCAAGCCATGATCTCAACGAAATCATACTGTGCCTCTCCGGCCTTGATGCTGTCAAGTAGCTTCCTTGCGTTGCCCAAGCTATTTGCTACAGCAGCTTTTACCTTCATATCACCAATCTCTACTGTGGCTTCCTTAATGCCCTCTATTCCTCTGACAGCTTTGTATTCCACATTGTCAAAGGATTTACCGGCTACTATCTCAGCCACAGTTCTCAAGGCAGCCTCCATAACGCCGCCTGTTGCACCAAAGATAACCGCTGCACCAGTAGCTTCGCCCATAGGATCATCAAACTGGCTATCCTCAAGATTTTTGAAGTCGATTCCGGCTTCCTTTATCATTTTCGCCAGTTCTCTTGTAGTAAGAACTACATCTACATCAGCAAAGCCTGAGGCTGACAGTTCTGGCCTTTGTGCTTCAAATTTCTTTGCAGTACATGGCATAATTGAAACTACAAATATCTTTGCAGGATCGAGACCCATTTTTTCTGCATAATAGGTTTTCAGTACTGCACCAAACATTTCATGAGGAGATTTGCAGGAGGACAGGTTATCCAGAAACTCGGGATAATTGTGTTCGCAGAATTTTATCCATCCTGGGCTGCAGGAGGTTATAACAGGCAGTTTTCCGCCATTTTTTATCCTATTAAGAAGTTCGGTTCCCTCTTCCATTATAGTCAGGTCGGCAGCAGTATCGGTATCAAATACCTTGCTAAAGCCCAGATGACTCAATGCAGATACCATTTTCCCTGTAACTCTTGAACCGATTGGAAATCCAAATTCCTCACCAATAGCAACTCTTACAGCAGGCGCTGTCTGGACAACAACGTGAAGCTCAGGATTGGCTAACGCCTCCCAAACCTTGTCGGTATCATCCTTTTCTCTCAGAGCTGCCACAGGACATACGCTTATACATTGTCCGCACATTGTACAGGGCACATCAGCAAGAGATCTGTCAAAAGCACAGGAAATAGTTGATTTAAAGCCTCTATCTGTTGCGCTTATAACTGAAACAGTCTGTACATTTTTACAAACGCTTACACAACGTCTGCACAGTATGCATTTATTGGGGTCTCTTACTATTGATGGCGAGAAATTATCCAAAGGCATTTCAGTGCTCTGGCCCTCAAATCTGAGCTCACTGATATTCAATTCCTCAGACAGTGTCTGAAGTTCACAGTTTTTGTTTCTTACACAAGTTAGGCACTTCTTGTCATGATTTGATAAAATCAATTCAAGTGTAACCTTTCTCGCTTCCCTCACGCTTGGACTCTGAGTATATATTTCGAGCCCCTCTGCTACTGGATAAACACAAGCTGCTTGAAGTGCTCTTGCTCCCTTTATTTCAACTACGCACATTCTACATGCGCCAATCTCATTTATGTCCTTAAGGAAGCAAAGTGTTGGTATTTTAATATTGGCTTGTCTTGCTGCCTCTAAAATAGTTATATCTTTTTCAACCTGCAGTTTCTTGCCGTCTATTGTTATATTAACCATTGACATTACTCATGCTCCCTCCTTATATTTTTGATATGGCCTTGAATGGACATTTTTCCACACAAGCGCCGCATTTTGCACATTTGCTCTGATCAATAACATATGGTACCTTCTTTTCACCACTTATGCAATTCATTGGACAAACCTTTGTACAAAGTCCGCAACTCTTACATTTAGCAGCATCAATTGTGTACTGCAGCATTGATTTACATACCCCTGAAGGACATTTTTTATCAAATACATGAGCTTCATATTCATCTCTGAAATATCTTAATGTACTGAGTATCGGATTTGGAGCAGTCTGTCCCAGACCACATAACGCTGAGGCCTTGATATTTTTTGCTAAAAGCTCGAGTTTTTCAATGTCACCTGATTCGCCTTTACCTTCTGTAATTCTTTCAAGAATTTCAAGCATACGCTTTGTTCCGACTCTGCAGGGAGGGCATTTACCGCAGGATTCATCCACTGTAAACTCCAGGAAGAACTTTGCTATGTCAACCATACAATTGTCTTCATCCATGACTATAAGTCCACCCGACCCCATCATGGAACCCAGAGCAATAAGAGAGTCGTAGTCTATTGGAGTATCCAGATGTGAAGCCGGAATACATCCTCCCGAAGGTCCACCGGTTTGGGCAGCTTTAAACTTCTTACCCTTTGGAATACCTCCACCAATATCATAAACAACTTCCCTCAAGGTAGTTCCCATAGGAACTTCCACAAGTCCTGTGTTGTTTATTTTTCCACCAAGGGCAAAAACCTTTGTTCCCTTACTTTTTTCAGTTCCGATGCCTGCAAACCACTCGGCACCTTCAAGAATTATTACAGGTATGTTAGCATAAGTTTCAACATTGTTAAGAATAGTGGGTTTTTCCCATAATCCTTTAACAGCAGGGAAAGGAGGTCTTGGTCTAGGCTCTCCTCTATGACCTTCAATAGAAGTCATCAAAGCCGTTTCTTCACCGCAGACGAAGGCTCCGGCGCCAAGTCTTATTTCAAGGTTAAACTTATGTCCTGTCCCAAGAACATTGTCCCCGAGTATACCGTATTCGGTAGCCTGATCGATAGCTATCTGGAGTCTCTTAACAGCGATAGGATACTCAGCTCTTACATAAATAAAACCCTCTGTTGCACCGATAGCAAACCCTGCAATGGACATTGCTTCTATCAGAGAGTGAGGATCTCCCTCCAGTACACTTCTGTCCATGAATGCACCAGGGTCTCCCTCGTCGGCATTACAACAGACATATTTCTGGTCGGCTACCTGTTTGGCAGCGAAATCCCACTTCATACCCGTAGGAAAACCTCCGCCCCCTCTTCCTCGAAGCCCCGACTTTTTAATTGTGTCAATAACAGCCTCGGGCGTCATTTCGGTCAATACTTTTTCAAGGGCCTTATAACCGTCAAATGCAATATATTCATCAATATTCTCAGGATTTATACGTCCGCAGTTTCTTAAGGCTATACGGTGCTGTCTTTTAAAGAAGTCCACACTTTCCAGTGCCTTTGAGATATCTTCAGCTTCCTTTTCTCCTGCCAGCAGTCTTTTTACCAATCTTCCCTTAAGGAGATGCTCTTCTACAATGTCTTTGACATCTGTAACTTCAACTCTTACGTACATAGCTCCTTCTGGGTAGATAACCACAATTGGTCCTTCGGCACAAAGACCGAAACATCCTGTTTTTACAATCTTTATTTCATTTTCTAGGTCATTAACCTTCAGTAAGGTCTCCATTTCATCCATAATTTTTATAGAATTGGAGGAGGTACAACCTGTACCTGCACAAACCAGCACATGTGCTCTATATAATTGCATATTTTTAACCTCCCAAGCCACATTTGTGGGTTTGACATGCTATAGCCTCGAGCCGAATAGCAGTCATAATTATTAAGAAATAGTTATTTTTTTGCCTCTTCGGCCCCAATAGTAAGATCGGAACACACCCTTCCATTTACCAGGTGTTCCAAAACAACTCTTTCAGCTTTTTCAGCCGTCATTTTTACATAGGTTATCTTATTTCCTTCATTATCAATAATATCTACTATTGGCTCCAGTCTACAGGCGCCAATACATCCCGTCATAGATACGGTAATGTTTTGAAGTTTTCTTTTGTGAATCTCTTCCATGAAAGCCTTCATTACCGGTCTTGCTCCTGCAGCTATACCACAGGTGGCCATTCCGACTATGACTCTTAAGCCATTTTCATTTGATCTGAGTGAGATCTGTTCAAGAGTTTTCTTTCTGATCTCATCCAATTCAGCAATTGACTTCATTAAGTACACCTCCAAAAATATTTTTGATGCCGTCATCAATAAAATCTTTTAACCAATTTATAATTTCATATTCCGTAATAATTGCACCCTTAAGTGAATTAGCAACTTCCACTGTATCCAGTCTGAACTCTCCCTTTTCTCCCCCCAAGGTTAAAACATACCTTATTGTTGGATTTGATATAATCAAGGTAATCATGGTTTCACCAATATCACCAATCGGAAGCCGATCAATATGGCCTATAGAAAAAGTGGCTAAAACTTCCGTCCCTACATTTTTTTGAGAGTTTATTTTAAACTCACCATCACATTTCATAGCCGATTCTTTTAGCAGCGGAATACCCAAACCTACTCTGCGAGAGGTTCTCGTTGTTACAAACGGGTCGTCTGCTGTGTTTAAAAGCTGGTGTTCCATTCCTACACCATCATCAGTAATTTTGAGTTCAAGCAGATTCTTCATTTGTTTTTTATTTGCCTTTTGTGTGAGGCTGATTGTAATGTTTGTGGCTTTTGCTTTTATAGAATTTTGAACTATGTCAAGAATGTGAAGTGATAAATCTCTCATATGCAGCTCCGGGTCTATAATTCTTTATACTGCTCCAGGATTCCGTCGACATCGTCGGGAACCAGTCTTCCATGGACATCATCGTTTATCATTATTACCGGGGCAAGACCGCAGGCTCCGATACATCTGCATGCATCCAATGAGAACTTCCCATCTTCAGTACATTGACCAACGTCAATTCCAAGTTTCTCCTTGAACTTATCAAGAATATCACCTGAGCCTTTTACATAACATGCAGTACCCATGCAAATATTGATTTTAAAACGTCCTTTAGGATTTAATGAGAATTGAGTATAGAAGGTTACTACACCGTAAATCTCTGCAAGCGGAACATTCAGGCCTTCCGAGATTTTTTTCAATACCACCTCGGGCAGATAGCCATACACCTCTTGAGCTTCATGCAAAACAGGAATAAGAGCACCTCTGGTTTCCTTATATTTCGCAATAATTTCGGCGAGTTTTTTGCTGTTTTCGTCTGCACATCCGCAGCAGCACTCATTTTGACTCATTAATTTTGACCCCCCTTAAAAAATGTGTAAGT
>JAEYWA010000065.1 GCA_023431385.1 Bacillota bacterium
CCATCCTTTGGAAGGAGGTGAATATATGGTTTTCGAGAAAGTTAAAAAGTTAATTGTTGAGCAGTTAGGTGTTGAAGAAGACGATATAGCAATGGAATCTTCTTTCATAGATGATCTCGGAGCAGACTCTCTTGATATAGTTGAGCTTATCATGGCTTTGGAAGAAGAGTTTAATCTTGAGATTCCAGACAATGAAGCTGAAAAAATCACTACAGTTGGTGATGCTGTTGAATACATTCAAAAGAATACTTAAAAAAAAGTCCCAAATACGGGACTTTTTTTAGTATTGAACAGTCTCAGAATAGATTCATGACTATTTAATCGAAATTTTGTTTTAAATTCTTTAAAGTTCTGATTGTCCAATAGAATATCTTGATCGTCCTTTGGATATCCAGATGTTCTATGGACATTTAATATAGATCTCAAAAAAATATTAAGTAAAATATACGGAGGTTAATTTATGAGCAGACGTGTAGTTATTACAGGTACTGGTGTAGTCTCTTCTTTAGGTATGGGGATTGATCAATTTTGGGGTGCCATCAAAGAAGGGAAAAACGGCATAAGTGAAGTGACCAGAATTGATGTATCAAATCTATCAACTAAAGTAGCCGCAGAAATAAAAGAATTTGACGCTTCTCAATATATTGATAAAAAAGAAGCAAGGAGAATGGACCGATACAACCAGTTTGCAATGGTTGCAGCTAAAATGGCTGTGGAAAATTCGAAGCTGAATTTAGAAAGTCTTGATCTTGATAAGTGTGGTGTTATAGTAGGTTCAGGTGTAGGCGGACTTGAAACACTCGAGGATCAGCATACGGTAGCATTGAACAAGGGCGTTGGAAGGGTAAGCCCATTCTTTATTCCGATGATGATTTCGAATATGGCTGCTGGTAGAATAGCTATAGAATATGGCTTCAGAGGTTTTAATGAATGTGTTGTTACTGCCTGTGCAACTGGTAACAATGCCATAGGAGACGCTTTCAAGGTTATTGAACGCGGCGATGCTGATGTAATGATTACCGGTGGAGCTGAAGCTTGTATTACAATGATGAGTTTCGCAGGTTTTTGTTCTATGGGAGCTATGTCAAAGAACCCAGATCCAAATACTGCATGCAGACCTTTTGACAAGGACAGAGACGGTTTTATCCCGGGTGAAGGTGCGGCAATACTCATAATAGAAGAATTGGAGCATGCATTAAAGAGAGGCGCGAATATAATAGCTGAGGTTGTTGGCTACGGATGTACCTGTGATGCTTATCACATTACTGCTCCTCATCCTGAGGGTGACGGAGGAGTAAAGAGCATGCAAATGGCTATCAGAGATGCAGACATAACACCTGATAAGATTGGTTATATCAATGCTCACGGTACTTCTACACCTTTAAACGATCCTACAGAAGTGAACATTGTTAAGAGAGTATTTGGTGATCATGTTAAGAACCTTGCCATGAGTTCCACAAAATCAATGACAGGCCATCTTCTTGGGGCAGCTGGTGCTATAGAGGCTATTGTAACAGCTATGTCACTCAAGGAAGGCTTCCTTCCTCCAACAATTAATGTTGTGAATCAGGACCCCGATTGCGATATTGATTGTGTTCCAAATACAGGAAGAAAGGCAGATATAAAATACGCTCTTTCAAACTCACTTGGCTTTGGTGGACACAATGCAACACTTTGCTTGAAGAAATACGAATAGAATATATATTTTTTGTAAAGAATTTTTATTGTACCTAAGTGATATAAAAGTATAAAATAAGGTGGGGGTAATTTCCACCTTATTTTTATTGTCTAAGAAACTATAAATTATCCGCCTTTATTTAATGACTGAAATTTTGTAGAATAGAGTAATATAAGAATACTATGGAGCGTTTTCTAGACAAACAAGAAATAAATAATTCTGCACTTTTGTTTTCTAACAATAAGGCAGTAATTTGGAGGAAATAATGAATAATAGTCCTAAATATGAGAAAAGTAATATATCCACCCTTGAGAAAAGAATTAATTATATATTCAAGGATAAAAATACAGTGTTAACTGCCATTACTCACAGTTCCTACGCTAATGAAAAGAAGGCAAGGAAGCTCAAATACAATGAAAGAATTGAGTTCCTTGGAGACTCTGTATTGGGACTTACCATAAGTGAACATTTATATAAAATGTACCCTGAGCTCCCAGAAGGAGAATTAACTGTAACACGATCCAAAATCGTTTGTGAAAGCTCCTTATCCAAATGTGCGACAGATATAGGTCTTGGAGAACTTCTGCTCCTTGGAAGAGGAGAAGAATTATCGGGAGGACGTACAAAAAGTTCAATACTGTCGGATGCCTATGAGTCGTTGATTGGGGCCATATACATCGACGGAGGTCTTGAAGTTGCAAAAGAGTTTATTCTAAAACATATGGACGATATTATCAAGAGCAGCACGCAGGGTAAACTGTTTTATGATTACAAAACACAGCTACAGGAGAAAATCCAGCAGAAGGGAGAACAGCAGATAACCTATACCGTTGTTGACGAAAAAGGGCCTGATCACAACAAGATATTCATGACTCAAATAAAAATCAATGGATTAGTCTGTGGGCAGGGCAGCGGGCGTTCTAAGAAGGAATCAGAGCAAAGTGCTGCTAAGGATGCACTAGACAAGCTATCAGATCAATAATCCATGGGGGAGTGTCGTAAAATAAAAAAGCATATCGTAATTCCAGTATTTGTTCCTCACAAGGGCTGTCCCTTTGACTGTATTTTCTGTAATCAGAAAAGAATCAGCGGACAGGTAAAGGATGCAACCGAGGCTGAAATAAAAAGATCAATTGAAGATCATTTGAAGACAGGTCAGGATGCTTTTATTGAAATAGGTTTTTATGGTGGAAGTTTTACAGGTATATCAAAGGAAGAACAGAAGTGGTATCTGGAGATAGCCTACAATTATGTAAAGTCAGGTAGGGTTAATGAGTTGAGGTTATCGACCAGACCTGACTATATTAGTGCTGAAATTCTTGACTTTCTGGCAGAGTATAAAGTAAAAACAATTGAACTTGGTGCCCAAAGTCTTGATGACAGTGTTCTTCGCTGTAGCAACAGAGGACATGGTATAGAAGCAGTGGAGAAAGCGTCAGAAATGATCAAGGAAAAAGGGTTCTCGCTTGGTATACAGACCATGATAGGTTTGCCCGAAGATACAAGGGAAAAGGCAGTAAATACTGCAAAAAAAATTATAGAAATTGCCCCTGAGATTGTTCGAATATATCCTACACTAGTTATCAAAGATACTTATCTGCAAAAATTATATGAGGCCGGGAAATATATTCCTTTGACATTGGATGAAGCTGTTGACATATCTGCTGAACTTTTGGAGCTTTATGAAGAGAAAAATATAAATGTTATTCGTATAGGCCTTCAGCCTACTGAAAGTATTAATGAAAACGGTGATGTTGTAGCAGGGCCATTTCATCCTGCTTTTAGGCAGTTGGTTCAGTCAAGGCTTATGAGAAACCGGCTCGAGAAATATTTCCGAAATAATGAAATTCATCATATCGAAGAGGTTGCAATTGAATGCAGCCCAAAAAATTTATCAAATATCATTGGGCAAAAACGAGAAAATATTCATAAACTTAAGGCGGAATTCAACATTGGTAGCATAAAAGTAATAAGTAGTAATGAAGTAGAATCATTTAATGTGAAAACTTGACAAAATTAGTCTATAATGTTTATATAATATTTTAAATGTAAAAAGAAGGAATTTGAAGTAATATATAGAATACTATTAGATAGATATACAAATTTACTATTTATTAAGCATTTTTTAGGAGGATGTATTTATGGAAGTTCTAAAAGTTTCAGCTAATTCGCAGCCAAAATCTGTTGCTGGAGCATTAGCCGCTGTTTTACGCGACAATAATTATGCGGAAATTCAAGCAGTCGGTGCTGGGGCTGTAAATCAGGCGGTTAAGGCAATTGCAATTACTCGAGGTTTTGTTGCTCCTAATGGAATCGATCTGGTTGCAGTACCTGCTTTTGCTGAAGTTAACATTGATGGAGAAGAAAGAACTGCTATCAAGTTCTATATCCAGCCGAGATAATTACCCTTAAAAACAAGGGCTCGCATTTATAATGCGAGCCAATTTTATTAAAGTTTTTTCAGGTTCACAGTGTGAGAGGTACCTGACCATTTAATGCCATTAATAACCTTCGCTCTACCTCGTTCCAGTTAACTATTTCCCACCATGCATCAATATATTTCCGCCTGTTGTTCTGGTAATCCAGATAATAGGCATGTTCCCAGGTATCACAGACCAGAATGGGAATTCCGCCCCACTGTGTTAGATTCTGATGTTTTTCAGCCATTAGTATCTCCAGCCTTTTCCATGACGGCTGCCAAATCAGTATTCCCCAGCCCGAACCTTCAACTTTTCCAGCTGCTGCTTTAAATTGTTCCATAAATGAGTTGAAATTGCCAAAATACCGGTTTATTTCACTTAATGTATTGTGACCAGGCAGGCCTCCTTTACCGTGAGGAGCCATAACCGTCCAAAAAATGCTGTGAAGTATATGTCCGGAACCGTTGAAAGCCAGTTCGTTTTCCCAAAACTTAATTAAGTCTAAATTATTATCCTTGCGTGCTTTCTCCAAACTAAGTTCTGCCTTGTTTAAACCATCTACGTACGCTTTATGATGCCTGTTATGATGAATTCTTAAAGCATTTTCACTTATAACAGGTTCAAGGGCGTTATAAGGGTAAGGAAGAGGGGGCAGCTTATGCTGACCGACCGGTACCATGTTATAAAGCATATTAAAACCTCTGAGTTCTTTAAAAACATGATAATAGTTAAATGAACTATTAATGTTTTTAATAATTAAGCAATAGTTCTTTTTTATTATATTACGAATTAAAGCAGCTTGTGATTATTAGAAAAATCAATAAAAAAGCGTCAAAGTTATTGACGCTCAAAGTAATTATAGACGTGATTCGATTAAAATCCTCCGAATCCTCCCGGAAAGCCAAACCCCTGATGAGGGCGACGTCTTCTTCTGAGCAATTCTCTTAAAAGTATAATTGAAATTAAATCTCTACGGAAACGTCTTCTTCTGCCAAAACCTCCACCGAAAAATCCAAATTGCCTATCACCTTTATCTTTTCCATATTGATAAGGCTCAATATCCTGATAATCATTATCTTTCCCATAGTGATAAGGTTCAATATCTTGATAGTCATTATCTTTTTGGTAGTTATAGCTCTCTAGATTCTGATTTTCATCATCATCTTCGTACTCAGCTTCAACATCCTGTCCGACTCTGTTATCAATATCATCTACCATTTCTTCCAGTTGTTCACGAGTGGGAGTATACATTATACCTTTTTTAGCAATCATTCTGTCACAGTGACGGGATACTTCAGGGAAAATTATATAGTAGCATCTTGGGAACATGGATTCCAATTGCTCCTGTGGCATTTCCATCATCGGCTCATATTGCTTAGGGATATTCATCATATGCATATATTGTTCATTTGACCAATTATTTGGCATCATGCCTACCTCCTTAATAGCATAAAAGTTCTTACAAAATATCTTATGCTTTGAATGATTAGTTGGTTACGAATTGTATACATTATGTAAATATAAGTAAGGAGTTGTTATTTCTAGTCTGAAATAATTCTAATCATTTTATTGCCAAATAAAAGAATTTGTAATTATTTTTGATATAATTCACTTAAGTAATAAAATATAATTTATGGGTAAAAGCTAAAATTAATTAATATCTATTAGCTGACAATGGAGGGTTTTATGCTAGAAGAAATAATGCTTGAAAAAAAGACATGGGCTGTAATAGGTGCAAACCAGGATCAAAGCAAATATGGAAATATGATTTATAGAAAGTTAAAGTCCAGGGGCTATGTGGTTTATCCTGTAAATCCGATGTATGACACTGTTGAGGGAGATATATGCTATAAGGATTTATCCTCACTGCCCGTTGTTCCGGAGGTGGTAAATATGGTTGTATCACCTAAGAGAGGGAGAGCTGTTGTTGATGAAGCCGCAAAGCTTGGGATCAAATATATATGGCTGCAACCGGGCACATATGATGAAGAGCTGCTTAAGCAGATAGAGAGCCTTGGGCTGCAGCAGGTTCAGGCATGCGTATTGGTTGCGACCAGATAGTGCAGTGATGCTTATAATATACTAACGTTTATTTATAGAAGATAATATAAATTATATTGATATAATGTAAGGGGGATTAACAATGTCAGATAAGGAACTTTATGATGCAATTTTTATGAGAAAATCGGTCAGAAAGTATGATATGACGCCTCTGTCCCGGGAGAAGCTTGATAAGCTTAGTGATTTCATCGCAACTATAAAGAGACTTAATGAGAGTATCAAAACAGATTTCACAATTCTTTGTGAAGAAAAAATTAGAGGATTATTTTCACTAAAGTTTATGCTGGCACCACATTATATCTGTATATACTCTGAGAAAAAAGAAGGTTATCTCATGAATGCAGGTTTTATAATGCAGCAGATCGATTTGTTCTTATCCAGCAACAATATTGGCTGCTGCTGGTTGGGAATGTCAAAGCCCGGCAGCGATCTGGAACTAACCAAGGATGGTCTGAGTTATGTAAATATGCTTGCATTTGGAAATTCACCTGAACCAATTCATAGATCGGGTACAGCTGAGTTTAAAAGGAAAAGTTTGAATGAAATATCCTCGATAAAAAATGCTGAAGAGCTGCTTGAACCTGTAAGATTGGCACCTTCCGCAGGCAATACCCAGTGCTGGTTCTTCAGCGGAAATACAACAGAGCTTATAGTCAGCAGGAAAAAACAAAGTTTGATTAAAGCACAGCTTTATGGAAGAATGAACAGTATTGATATAGGAATTGCACTATGTCACTTATGGCTTGCTACAGAAATGCAAGGCAGGAAAGTTGAGTTTGACTTTACTGACGGCATAGCTAAGGAAGGCTATGAATATATGCTTAAAGCTAGAGTTGGGGTTTAAGACTATAGCAAAAAAAATATTAAAACCAAGCAGTATTTAGCTTAGGGGGTTAATTTATATGCTTACAAGAATAAATCAAAAAAATGGTGAAGAACTATCAATACTGGGCTTTGGATGCATGCGCTTTCCTACAAAAGCCGGAGGAATAGATGAGCCGAGAGCTGTAGCCATGATAAGGGATTCCATAGAAAAAGGAGTCAACTATTTTGATACAGCTTACATATATCACGCCGGTAAAAGTGAATCTTTACTTGGAAAGGCTCTATTGGGTGGTTACCGCCAAAAAGTTAAAATAGCAACCAAGCTGCCGCCTTTCTTGGTCAAGAAGATGGATGATGCCTACAAAATATTTGCGAAACAGCTTTCACGGCTGCAGACAGACTATATTGATTATTATCTCCTGCATATGCTTACAGATAAACCGTCTTTTGACAGACTGGCGGCATTGGGGGTGATGACCTGGCTTGAGGAACTGAAGAAAAAAGGGACAGTAAGAAATATTGGCTTTTCCTTCCACGGTGGGAAAGCTGATTTTGAGCAGATATTAACGGCTTATCCATGGGATTTCTGTCAGATTCAGTACAATTATATGGATGAAAATAACCAAGCGACCAAGGACGGCTTGATGC
>JAEYWA010000117.1 GCA_023431385.1 Bacillota bacterium
ATGAAGAAGCCTGCAACTATTGCGGGAGATGTGTAAGAGCCTGTCCAACAGAGGCATGGGAAGGCAAGAGCGGATTTATAATTTACTTCGGAGGATTGTTTGGTAACAGGATAGCAATAGGTAAGAAGCTTCTGCCAATTATATTTACAACAGAAGAACTTTTTAAGGTTGTAGATGTTACACTCAAATTTTACGAAAAACACGGCAAGTCCAGTGAACGTTTCAGAAACACTATAGACAGAGTTGGTTGGGAACTGCTTGAAAAGGATGTTGCAAGTGTACTGTAGATTAAATAGCTAATTTGTGACCGCAATGTCGGTTCAAGGCCACTACGTGTCATTTCATTACTATTATGTATGCGCTATACGCGTAGATAGGAGATATTATGTCAAATATAAAAGCTGACGATTTTATTGATATAACTGACGTAGTTTGTCCAATAACTTTTGTAAAGGCAAAGGTTGCCCTGGAAGAGTTGGAAGACGGTCAGATACTGGAAGTAAAAATGAATGAGGGAGAACCTATTCAAAACGTACCCAGAAGTTTTAAGGATGAGGGCCATAAGGTACTCAATGTAGTTAACAATGAAGACGGAACCTTTACCGTGTTTGTTGAAAAGGGTGGCTTGGGAGGTTAATATGAAGTTTAATACAGCACTTCTTCATGGTGAATTTGCAGCAGATGGTAAAACAGGAGCTACAACAATTCCCATTTACCAGTCCTCTGCCTTTGAGCAGGAAACAGCCGAGAAGCTGGAGAATGTTTTTAAAGGTCGTGAAGCTGGCTTTTTATATACAAGAATAAGTAACCCTACAATTGAAGCCTTTGAAAAAAGAATATCCTTTCTGGAAGGCGGTGTCGGAGCAGTTGCCTGTTCCTCCGGTATGGCGGCGGCAACCCTGGCATTGTTAAATATCACAAGAAGCGGGGAAGAAATAGTCTCAGGCAGTGGAATTTTTGGTGGTACATATTCACTGTTCAGTTGTTTAGAAGACTTTGGCATTACTGTAAAATATGTCCGAGACAATTCAATTGAGAGCTTTGAGGAGAACATAAATGACAGGACCAGAGCAATATATGTTGAGACTATCGGAAATCCCAAGCTTGATGTATATGATATAAAATCGTTATCTGAACTGGCTCACAGCCACGGACTTCCTCTTATTGTTGATAACACTGTTACCACTCCTTATCTCGTAAAGCCTTTAAAACTGGGAGCAGATATAGTAATTCACTCAACATCAAAATATATCAATGGTAGTGGTAATTCCATCGGAGGAATCATTGTTGATGGAGGAAAATTTAAATGGGATTTTAATAAATTTTCTTCACTAAACGTTTATAAAAAAACGGAGGCTTTGTTTATCTGGCAAAACTCAGAAAGACACTATTTAAAGACTTCGGTGCTTGTATGGCACCCTTTAATGCATATCTCAGCAGTCTCGGACTGGAAACCCTGGCTTTGAGAATGGACCGTCTCTGCAGCAACGCTTTAGAGCTGGCTAAATCACTTCAAGAACACCCAAAAGTGTTTGCAGTAAATTACCCTGGTCTGGAAGCAGCTCAGGATTTTGATATTGCAAGGAAACAGTTTGAAAATAGATTCGGAGCCATTCTTACAATTCGGGTAGGCTCAAAGGAAAATGCCTTCAAGCTTATAAATTCCTTAAAATATGCCTATAACCTATCAAATATTGGTGATGTCAGAACACTTGTAATTCACCCTGCGTCAACTATTTATGCAACCAATACGGTTGAAGAAATGAGAAAAATGGGTGTGTATGATGATCTTATCAGGATTAGTGTCGGTATAGAGGATTTTGAAGATATAAAGGAAGATTTTGAACAGGCTTTGGAGAAGGTATAAAGCCTCAAAATTGTCAAAGCCATTACATGTCTTTTCATTACTATTTGTGTACGCGCCACGCGCGTAGATGGAGGATCAAATGATATATGATGTAATAATTATTGGGAAGGGACCGGCTGGTTTATCTGCAGCTCTTTACACTGTTCGTGCAAATCTTAAAACTCTGGTGTTAGGAATAAACAACAGTGAACTATTAAGGGCTCATAAAATAGAAAATTATTTTGGGTTTGCAGAACCTATCAGCGGGAGCGAGCTGTTAAAAGCCGGAGAACTTCAGGCTAAAAGGCTTGGAGCGGATATTGTAGATGAAGAAGTTCTGGGAATAAATCAGAATGAGGATTTTGAAGTCGTAACCACAGAAAACTGTTACATAGGCAAAACGGTTCTGCTTGCCACCGGACAGCCTCAAAAGAAACCGAATATTGATGGACTTAAAAAACTGGAGGGTATCGGCGTGAGTTATTGCACTACCTGTGACGGTTTCTTTTATAGAAATCTTAAGGTTGGCGTACTTGGGCATAAGGATTTTGCAGTTCATGAGGCTGAAGAGCTTAAGCCTTTTACTTCAAATATAACAATTTATACAAGCGGCAAGGAGCTTGAGTACAGTGGAATCTATAGCAGTCTACATGAAAAATATAAAATAGTAGACAAAACTATTTTAAAGCTGGAAGGTAAGGATTATCTCGAAAGAATTCATTTTTCAGATGGGAGCGTTGAGAATATTGATGGCCTTTTTATTGCAAACGACAGCGCTTCAAGTACTGATTTTGCCAGAAAGCTCGGTGTAATCACAGAGGGAGCATCAATTGTCGTTGATAAGGATCAAAAAACCAATGTAACTGGGCTATTTGCAGCAGGTGACTGTACAGGAGGTTTCAAGCAGGTAGCTACAGCTGTTGGTCAGGGAGCAATGGCAGGTAGAAAAATAATTGAACTTGTAAGAGAAAAAAAAGCAAGAACAGAAGTAAAGTAGATTTCAAATGTGTTTAGCATACAGGGTGGGGATTTATGAGAGTATACGTTGTTGGAGTCAATTACAAAACAACACCGATAGAGATACGTGAAAGGTTCAGTATTGAACCTGATGAGTATGAAAAAATGCTATCAGCAATAAAAAAAATAGAAGGCATTTCTGAGTGTGCCATTCTTTCAACCTGCAACCGTACTGAAATTCATATTTTTTCAGATGGCTCCTCCTTGGATACATCAAACATAGAAAAAAACTTCTGCCATCTTAAGGGGCAAGATATATTCAAAATGAAAAAATATTTTTATGTATATGAAGGAATCAATGCAGTCAGGCATATTATTAAAGTTGCATCGGGTATGGATTCAATGATACTTGGTGAAGATCAGATATTGGGTCAATTCAGGAAAGCCTACGCTATTTCCATAAAATACGGAACATCTCAAGCAGTTTTAAATACCCTTTCAAGACTTGCTGTTACTTCGTCAAAAAAAATTAAGACCAGAAGTCTGGCAATTAAAAAGGTTTCTTCTGTTGCCGGGCAGGTGGGACAATTGCTTGAAGAACAGTATGGAAGTGACCTTGAAGGAAAAAGCGTTCTTGTTATAGGCTCAGGGGAAATAGGAAAAGCTGTATCAAAAATGCTGCTGGAGTCAGGTGTAAAAAATATTCTCATATCAAAAAGGAATATGATTGTTACACAAGAGCAAGCTCTGGAAAATAGCTTTATTAAGACTATAGAATATAATGACAGATATTCATATATTGACCAGGCTGATATTATTATTGGGGCTACCTCAAGTCCACACTATACAATTACTTCGGATATACTGTCAGATAGTATGAAGGACAAGGGAAAAAAACATTTATTTATAGACCTGGCAGTCCCAAGGGATTTTGATGAAGCCATAGAGATGCTGGATAACGTAAATTTACTCAATATAGATCAGCTTAAAAATATAGAAGCCTCCGGCACAGATGAAGGAAAGCTGCTTGATTTTGATTACATTAATGATCAAATCAACTGCCACATCCATGAGTTTATAAGGTGGTATAATTATAGAAGTTCATTTATGAAGGCTCAAGATTCGGGTTGTTATGTGGGGGTAACGGATTAATGGCTATGTTTCCTATGTATGTTGATCTGAAAGGAAAGCAGTGCTTAATAGTGGGCGGGGGCGAAATCGCATACAGAAAAGCGGAGATATTGTTAAGGTTTGAGGCTGTTATAACTGTTATTGCCCCTGAATTATGCAGTTCAATAATTAATTTGGAAAAGCAGGGATATTTAGAAATTCAAAAAAGTTCATATTCTAAAGATTATATAGAAGGGGCTTACCTTGTTGTAGCCGCCACATCATCAACAGAAGTTAATGAATTGGTATATAATGATGCCTTAAAAATCAATATACCGGTTAATGTTGTTGATGACCCGGAAAAATGTACTTTTATTTTTCCGTCGGTGGTTAAGAGAGGCCCTTTAACTATTGGAATATCAACTTCTGGAGCATATCCTGCCCTTTCAAAAAAAATCAGGAAAATATCGGAAGAAATATTTCCTGAGGCTTATTCTGAAATTATAGAAATGCTTGCTAATTTCAGAAGCAGAGTTCGAAAAGGTCCTCTGTCACAATCTGAAAAGGAAAAAGAACTTCGGATTGTTCTTGAGGAATTCTATTCAAAGGGTGAGATTACTGCCCCGGCACTAAAGGCAATACTACAGCAGCATGAAATGAAAATTTTGAAGAAGCAATATAAGACAGTACTGCAGCAACATGAAGTGAGGTAGGATTATGAATGGGATCATTAGGGTCGGAACCCGCGAAAGCGCATTGGCAATGGCTCAGAGCAGATTAATAATAAACCTGCTGGGCAGTAAGTTCCCTGAACTAAAGTTTGAACTTGTTGGAATGAAGACCAGGGGCGATATCCTTCTGGATACAAGACTCGATGTCATAGGTGGAAAAGGCTTATTTGTCAATGAGATTGAAAATGCACTTATTGAGGATAAAATTGATATTGCAATACACAGTATGAAGGATATGCCTGCTGTCATGCCGGAACAATTAACCATTGCCGCTGTTTCTGAAAGAGAGGACCCCCGGGATGTTCTGGTAACATTAAACGGCAAAAGCCTGAAGGAACTGAAGACCGGAGCAATAGTAGGAACCAGCAGCATACGCCGTGAAATTCAGCTGCTGGCTCTGAGACCAGACCTGACTATTAAGCAGTTACGGGGAAATGTGCTTACCAGACTTGACAAACTGGCAGCAGCTGAATTTGACGCAATAGTTCTTGCTGCAGCCGGATTGAAGAGATTAGGGCTTCACGAAAAATGCGTCTGCTGCTTTTCTGTTGAAGAGATGATTCCTGCTATCGGGCAAGGCGTTTTAGGGATTCAGACCAAAAAGGGAGGCAAAATGCAGCAGCTTGTAAATGCTATTAACAGCCCCGACGGGTGGCTGGCTCTGGAAGCAGAAAGAAGCTACATGGTCTGTCTTAATGGCGGCTGCAGCACACCAATAGCAGCACATGCAGTCATCCACGGTAACGAAATGAAAATAACAGGAATGCTGGTTGTGAATTATGGCAAGGTTATTTTAAAGGCAGCGGTTGAAGGAGATAAGCATAAAGCCCGTTCTCTGGGAGAAGAGCTTGCAGCTGTTATATTGGAAAAAGAAAGAAAGCTGGGGGAGTGCTAATATGGCAGGAAAAGTTTATATTATAGGGGCAGGGCCCGGTGACTACAAGCTTTTGACCTTAAAAGCAGCAGAAGCCATAAAAAAATCCGAGGTCATCGTATATGATCGGCTTATTGACAGCAATGTACTTGGTTTTGCTGATAATGGAGCCGAATTTGTTTATGTGGGTAAACAGCCACAGTGCCACCAGGTACCTCAGAACGAAATTAATCAGATTTTATTGAAGTATGCAAATGAAGGCAAGACTGTAGCCAGAGTAAAGGGCGGTGACCCGTTTTTATTCGGGCGTGGTGGTGAAGAGTGTGAATATCTTCATAAAAACGGGATTGAGTTTGAGGTAGT
Source organism: Bacillota bacterium (assembly GCA_023431385.1). Classification (GTDB taxonomy): domain Bacteria; phylum Bacillota; class Clostridia; order Acetivibrionales; family DSM-1351; genus Ruminiclostridium. The sequence goes on from JAEYWA010000117.1 coordinate 5,882, forward strand.
ACCCGGTATTACCTCCTCTATAGCTGTGCCGGCATATGCAGGAATACCGGTTACTCACAGAGAATATGCCTCCTCCCTTCATATAATCACCGGACACCATTCAGCTGAAAGAGAAAGCAATGGAAGTAGAGCTAACGTCCTGAATAGAAATGACGTCGAAAATGGAGATTCAACAGGAGATAAGGAAAGCAGCCCGTTATGTGATTTTGAAACACTTGCAAAACAGGAAGGCACACTTGTTTTTCTTATGGGAGTAAAAAATATTAGTGAGATTTGCAATGGCCTGATGGAATTTGGCAAAGCACCCGAGACACCTGTTGCAGTCATTGAGAATGGAACAAAGCCTGAGCAGAGAGTAATAACCGGCTTGTTAGGAGATATTACCGAGAAGTGTGAGCAGTATGAGGTAAAATCACCTGCTGTTATTGTTGTAGGGGAAGTAGCAAAGCTTTCTGAAAACCTTTGCTGGTATGGAAAAGGAGCACTTTCAGGTAATAGAATAATAACAACAAGACCCGCAGGACAATCAGATGTATTGGTTAAGGGTTTGGAGAAATACGGTGCCCACGTCACTGAATTTCCTGTCATAAAGATAACCGAACTTCAGGAGAGTGAGAGGCTTCAAAGAGCTCTGAACAGGATGAATTCATATAGCTGGCTTATATTTACCAGCGCAAATGGTGTTGAGATTTTTTTTAGGCAGCTTAGTCTACTAGAGCTGGATATTCGCAAGCTTTATGGAATAAAAATAGCCGTTATTGGTTCAGCCACAGAAAAAGCACTGAATTTAAAAGGCGTATACCCGGATTATGTTCCTGAAAAATTTTCCACCAAGGAGTTATTGTCGGGCTTACTCGAAAAAATAGACAGCAGAGATAAAATACTCCTTATTGATTCTGAACTTTCCAGGCCTGAATTGACAGAGGGCTTTAGGAAATACAATATAGCTTTTGATGAAATTGCTGTTTACACAACTGAACCTCATAATAATTTAGAAAATAAACTGGATTTTATTGTACCTGAGTGTGAAAGAGCCGATTATATAACTTTTGCAAGTCCCTCTGCAGTAAAGGCCTTTGTGACTATACTGGGACAGGAAAGAATAAAGAAGTTGTCAGCAGCTGTTATATGTATAGGTCCAGTTACTGCTAATGCAGCAGCTGAGGAAGGTATGTCGGTAAAAGCTGTAGCTGACCAATATAATGCAGAAGGATTAATAGAAAAAATAATAGAATTAAACAGAAAAGATTTTGAGCATCTTAAATCAGAACAAAACTGATTTAAGGTATTTAAGATAATTTAAAGCTTCGGAGGTAGACAATGGATTTAGTAAAGAGACCTAGGAGACTTAGAACAAGTAACGGACTGAGAAAACTTGTCAGAGAAACAACGATTGGCACAGAGGATTTTATATATCCCATGTTTGTTGCAGAAGGTTCTGGCATCGAAAGGGAAATTTCCTCAATGCCGGGGATATATCATTATTCTGTGGACAGGCTGCTTTTTCAACTGGAAAAAGTACAGCAGGCAGGAATTCCAGGAGTACTCCTGTTTGGGATTCCTGATATAAAGGATGAGGTTGGAACCGGTGCCTTTTGTAGTGACGGTATTGTTCAAAAGGCTCTCAGAGCAGCAAAGCAGAGGTTTCCAGAACTTGTAGTGTCTGCTGATTTGTGCCTGTGTGAATATACCAGTCATGGACATTGTGGTATTATTCAAGACAACAAAATAGACAATGATCTTACATTGGAGATTTTGTCAAAAGCAGCGGTCAGTCTAGCTGATGCTGGAGCAGATATAATTGCTCCCTCTGACATGATGGATGGTAGAGTCGGTGCCATAAGAAAAGCACTTGACAGTTGTTATTTATCAGATAAAGCTATTATGGTTTACAGTGCGAAATATGCCTCTGCCTTTTACGGGCCTTTCAGAGATGCAGTCGGTTCAGCTCCTGCCTTTGGAGACAGGAAGACCTATCAGATGGATTACCATGGCAGAAAGGAAGCAATGAAGGAAATAGATCTTGATATAAATGAAGGTGCAGATATTATTATGGTAAAGCCTGCTCTTGCATATCTGGATATTATTCATGAAGCAGCCTTAAAATTTAACTATCCGCTGGCAGCTTACAATGTAAGCGGTGAATACTGCATGATCAAGGCGGCTGCTCAAAAGGGCTGGATTGATGAGAAAAATGCAGCTCTGGAGTCCTTGACCGCAATAAAGAGAGCAGGTGCAGATATAATTATCAGTTATTTTGCAATGGATGCGGCTAAGTGGTTGAAATAACCCGATATATGGTAATGAAGGAAAGTAGATTTCTCCCTATCGTCAAGCATAAATTTGAACCTGATACATGGTTATAGAGTACTACACCCCTGCATATACATTATGTCTTTTGCAGGGGTGCGGTACTTTGTTTTCCTATTTCGGCTGCGTAAGTCAGGCGACGTATCGCACTTATCAATATTGTGAGTGTATCGCGGTCAATGTTATTTTCAATGTAGCGACCATTCATACTTATCAATAATATCACATTCAATCATTTTAACCGATGGGCTCAGCTGCAAACATTCGCTGCGAAACAAGAGCGATAATAATCATCAGAATACTAATTGTAAAAATCGGCAAATATAGCACGTCGCTAAAGGATTCAAATACACTGCCATATATAACTTGACCTAACGGCGCGGCACATTGAGCAACAGCCATGATGATTGCCATAACCTTGCCTAAATGCTCAATTGAAGTCACTCGCTGCACTCTTGCAATAATAAAGATTGATATTATAGCTGCAAACATAGCTATGGGAATAGCGCCGAGCATAAACAGAGCGAACGCCGGATAGTAACCAAGGCCAAGGATAAAGGGTAACACCGATACGGCGATAGGTACAACCAATAAAGCGATGGCGAGAACCAATCGGTACAACGTATTCATTCTAATTTTTTTGGCGCAAAGGCCAATAGTCAATGTGCCTAAAATGCTTGCAAAGCTGATAAGTCCGATACCTACACCCTGCATTATATCGCTGCTTTGCATAGTGACCCGTAAAATGATTGGACTCCCTACAATCAAAAGTGGCGATAAAACTAAATTGATTACAGCTGCTACAATCATTGATTTTAATATGAACGATTGATTTACCACATAGGCAAAGCCATCTTTCATGTCCTTTACAATAGTCGTAATAATATGTCTGTCCCATTCACGTTTTGCGAATGGTATCTTAATGAATATTTCCATTACAGCAGATAAGAAAAACGCAATACAGCTTATGATAACGAGAAAGCGAATCTCCAATGCACCATATAGCACGCCGCCAATAATCGGCGCGGCAACACCTGATAAAGCCTGCACTGCCTGTACAATACCATTTGCTCCCTCTAATTTTTCAAATTCCACCAATAGGGGAATACTGGAGGTGACGGCGGGAGTATACAACGCACTGACAATGGACAGTAACACCATAATTACGCCAATCGGTGTAACCGTAGCCAATCCAACAGTAATAAGCAAGAATAAGCACATAATAATCGAGCTACTTGTAAAATCGAAAATCACCATAAGATTACGTCGGTTGAATCGGTCTGCGATTGCTCCTCCCAAAGGTGAAATCAGAATCGGAATGTTTGATATTGCGTACAATACGGCGAACATATCAGCCCGCCCTGTAATATCCAAAATGTAAAGAGAAAGGGCAAAACGCAAAATTGCCGCACCAAATATAGAGATGATTTGTCCCAGTATCATTAGCTTAAAATCTTTCGAGTATGGAATTGATGTATTCCGCATAGATAAATACCTTTCTTAGTTGCTGAACAGTTTTGATTGATAGCCGCGCTTATCAGGGAAATACGAAAGTATTACCAAACTCTTAAGCAAGGTTATTGATTTTGATAACCGCTTCGCTATTCATTGTAAATCTCCCGTTATTCGTAAATTTCATTGATAATGTTATCAAGCAACGTGCAAAATATTTCGAAATGGTCGTAGCCAAGCAGGTTCTTATTCGTCACAATTGCGAGAAGCGCGTTAAAGATTCCAATTGCTTTCTCTTTGTTCATTTTGAGTTTAAGATTTGCGCTGAAAAGAGTATTGCTGACAAAATCGTCATTAACAATTTTGCTTTTTTCTTTCCATTCGGCGGGCGCTCTGTTTAGAAAATTTACAAAATCCGAACTACTCCTCTGTGTAAGAATATTTGTCTTATCATATTCAAGATACATTTGCTTTATCATTTGGCAGATGTCGGCCTTGTCTGGCGATTTTGAGAGCGTTTCTTCAAGCAATGCTCTATGCCGCTCCTGTATATTATCCAATACGTCACAAAATAACAGTTCCTTTGAATCGTAAAACAGATAAAACGCACCTTTAGAAATTCCGGCTTTGGAGCAAAGTACGTCAATGTTTGTTTTTTTGTATCCGAAAGCTGCCCAGCTTTTTTCACACTCGTCTATTAACTTTTTCCGGATATTATCCTTTTCAGCTTCGGTAAAGCTTCTTGCCACTTTTGTTTCCTCCTTACAATAAACTTATGACCAAAAAAATAATTTAAGTCATAAGTTTATTGTAAGAAAAATATGATGGTTTGTCAACAGCCTTTGTTTCGCTACGCACCGAAACTGTCTCTTCTTTGACTTTGAGGTTTAATGGTCTCCATGTCCCTGGCTGTAGGCAGCCATACCATTTCGGTGAATGGCAGCGAGATTACTTCTGCGATAAGATTTATTTTATCATTGTTGATTTTACCTGACGAGAGTATAATTTTATTATCTATATGTATACTTCTCATATATAATAGGTTGTAAGCCGTTAAATTTCCTCATTTATAATTGAGTAGTTTACTGTTATTACTATAATTTTTGAAATTACATAATTAATATGCAAATGACCAGATATTTTACCTTAGGAGAATTCGGAATGAATACTAAAAAATCTCAAGATGTATTTGATAAAGCCTGCAATTATATGCCTGGAGGGGTAAATAGCCCTGTACGTGCCTTCAGATCGGTAGGAATGAAGCCTCCCGTCATAAAAAGAGGGGAGGGCTCAAGGCTTTTTGACCTTGATGATAATGAGTATATTGATTATGTCTGTTCCTGGGGGCCAATGATTTTAGGACATGCACAGCCTGAAATAATTACAGCAATAAAGGAAGCAGCCGATTACGGCACCAGCTTTGGTGCACCCACAGAAAATGAATTGGTACTGGCAGAACTAATAAGTGATGCCATTCCTTCCATGGAAATGCTGAGACTGGTCAGCTCGGGAACTGAGGCTGCTATGAGTGCTATACGAGTAGCCAGAGGCTATACTGGAAGGGATTTGATTGTTAAATTTGAGGGCTGCTACCACGGGCACAGTGACGGACTGCTGGTTAAAGCCGGCTCAGGAGCCTTGACTGCCGGAGTGCCGGACAGTTCCGGAGTTCCTGAAGATTATTCAAAAAACACACTGGTAGCAGCATATAACGACCAGGAGGGTTTACAGGAAATTTTTAAGAGGTATGGTGACAGAATTGCAGCTGTTATAATTGAGCCAATTGCAGCCAATATGGGACTGGTCCTTCCGGATATTGGCTTTCTTAAACAACTACGTAACCTTACAGAAAAATATCAAGCACTTTTAATTTTTGATGAAGTAATTACAGGCTTCCGGGTATCCTATGGGGGAGCACAGGAACTGTATGGAATAAAGCCCGACTTGACTGTTCTGGGAAAGATTATTGGCGGAGGAATGCCTGTTGGAGCATATGGCGGAAAAAGGGAGATAATGGAGAAGGTAGCTCCGCTTGGTCCCGTATATCAGGCAGGGACTCTATCGGGTAATCCTGTTGCAGTAGCTGCGGGTATCAGTACACTGAAAGCCATTAAGCATAGAAAAGACTTTTACTATCGTTTGGATTGCCTAGGCAAATCCCTGGAAAATGCCTATAATGAAGCGGCTGCAAAATATAAGGTCAATATAAGAATCAATAGGGCAGGTTCACTTTTAAGCATATTTTTTAATGGTAAGGATGTCATTGATTATAACAGTGCAGTAACCTCAGACCTGGACAAATTCAACAAGTACTTTTCAGCTATGCTGGATAAAGGTATATATATAGCTCCGTCACAGTTTGAAGCGTTATTTATTTCATATGCTCATAGTGAAAAGGATATTGCTGAAACCAAAGCTGCAATAGAGTTTGCTTTTTCAGGTCTACAGCCTTGACTTTTTCCTGTTTAGCAGCAGTGAGTTAACAATTACGCATACAGAGCTTAATGCCATTGCAGCAGAAGCAATAACAGGACTAAGTCTGCCTGTTGCAGCGAAAGGAATTCCAATTGCATTATAAATTATTGCCCAAAAGAGGTTTTGTCTGATTTTACGCATGGTCAGGCGTGAGAGCTTGAATGTAAAAGGAATAGAGGTCAGGTTATCGTTAAGAATAACTATGTCAGCTGTCTCAATGGCGGCATCAGTACCCGAATGAATTGATATACCGATATCTGCTGCAGCCAGTGAAGGTGCGTCGTTGATTCCGTCACCGGCCATTGCAACAATATTGCCTTTCTTTTTTAACGAAGAAATGATCTGTAGCTTTTCTTCAGGTAGAACCCCTGAAATAACTGTATTAATATTAAGCATTGCCGCTACTTGTTTTGCAGTTTTTTCATGGTCTCCAGTAAGAAGGACCACCTGAATACCTGACTGCTGTAACTGCTTAACTACTTGATAAGAACCGACTCTGATTTCATCGGAGAGGACTAAAACTGCACATAAAATATTATTTACTGCCATAAATACAAGGATTTTCCCATCTGAATGCAGTGTTTCAAGGGATTCGAGTCCTGGTTCTGACGGTCGGTTTAATCCATACTCCTGAAGATAGGCTTCAGAACCTATCCTTGTTTCAATACCGTCAACGGTTGCATATATACCCTTACCGTGGATGGCCCTAAAATCCTTTACCGACATATCTGTATAGTTTTCATAGCCCATAACTGTACTACAGATAGCTTTTCCTATGGGGTGTTCTGAACCCCTCTGAGCATTGGCTGCTAAACTTAATAATTTTTCTTTTGGCAGATTATGCGATTTCTGATTTATAATGATAAAGTCCGATAATGTAAGCTTACCGGTAGTAAGAGTACCTGTTTTATCAAAAACCACAGTATTTGTCTTATAAGCCTTTTCGAGAACATCTCCGCTTTTTATTAATATCCCGCTTTTCAGAGCTCTCGTCATACCAGACATAATTGCTGTGGGAGTGGCAAGGCCTAATGCACAGGGGCAGGATACAACAATTACTGCAACAGCATATATAATAGGCTTATCAATAAGGAATATGGAGTAATCCAAAATATGAAACCATATGAAAAATGTAATTAATGAAACAAATATTACAGCCGGAATAAAAAAAGTACTGACTCTATCAGCTGTTTTTTGAATATTCGCTTTACTACTTTGAGCTTCTTCGGTTACTTTAATAATTTGTGACAGCAAGGTATCGCTTCCAACTCTTGTAGCTCTGATTTTTATAAAGCCATATGTGTTCAGCGAGGCTCCGGTCACTGTATCATTAGTATTTTTTTCGACCGGAAGGCTTTCTCCTGTTAGCATTGATTCATCTACAGACGAGCTGCCCTCAATTATTATTCCGTCTACAGGTACTTTCTCTCCGGGTCTTACCATGACAATATCATCAACAGCTACTTCAGCTATCGGAAGCTGGATTTCTTCAGAGTTTCTGACGACATTTGCCAGCTTGGGTTTCAGGGAGAGAAGGCTCTCAATAGCCATAGAGGTACTCTTTCTGGATTTTGCTTCAAGAAATTTACCCAGCAGAACAAAGGTGATAATTACCGAGGAGGCTTCAAAGTATATATTCTTCATACCTGACTGTAAAAGGTTATTATCATAAAGGGAGGTATAAATACTGTAGAAGTATGCAGCGGAGGAACCAAGCACTACAAGCAAATCCATCGTTGCTTTTTTCCAACGCAGAGAATAGAAAGCGTTCTTATAAAATTTGAAGCCTACTATAAACTGAACAGGTGTTGCAAGTGCCAGCTGCTGGCGCCAGTCATGGAGCAGTCTGGCCTTAAAACGCAGATAATCAATTATATATGCTGTAGTTGATTTCTCGGCGCCTGGGAAAAAATAGTCATGGCAAAAACCTATACCACCCAGAAGCATAGCAAGCAGCATGGGGAAGGTTAAAATAGCTGATATAGTCAGAAAACGTTTTAGTTTTTGCAGCTCTGAATGTGTTTTTTTCTGATGAGTCTGATCGGATAGGCTATCACTTACTGAAAAGCCAAGCTTTTCAATGCTGTTTTTTATAAGATTAAGATCCACCTTATCCTTATTATAATTCAGAAAAGCTTTTTCGGCAGCATAGCTGACTGAAATCTTTTCAACACCGTCTATTGAACCGACTCTTGTCTCTATTGATATTGAACATAAGGTACAGGTCATATCATATATTTTTAGCACTGTACTTTCCATTAGAACACCCCCATAAATAAAATAATAATAAAGCGGAGTTACAATTTGACAGTATTTCTGCAATTTGTAACTCCGCCTCCGGAATATCTGGTCAACGGAATATATAGGTTATTTATAACATATAAAGTATATCTGAATACTATAATTATATTTTTAATTCAATATTTTGTCAATTATGATAGATAACATTGACATTTATAGATTGTTCGATTAATATAGAACTATGGAAAAATTAAATTTGGTTAAAATTTTTAAAGCTCTATCGAGCGAACAGAGGTATTTAATATTTGAAATGTTATATGAGTGGCAGCAAACCGCCAGCGGTGAGGATGGAAGTTTTCTATATACTGACGGTATGGAGAAATGCTTTACAAAAGCATGCTGCTGTATGCAGCTGTCAAAATCAACTATTTCGCATCATTTTAAAGAGCTGGAAAATGCGGGGCTTATTTCGTGTACCCGTAACGGACAGAGCTCTGTGTGCAAGGTTAATATGGAGGCAGTTGAAGCTATTCGCAGTTTTTTAAAATAACATATATTGAAATAAATAAACAGTCAATCAAGCAAATCAACATATATATTCTGAGCAAAAAATTTTAATCATAAAGTTCTATGGTAATAGAACAATAGAATATATATTTTGACAGCGATAAGAGTATACTATAAAAGCTATAAAAAAGCTGTAAAAAATTTTAAGATGAAAGTTCGACTGTTATAGAACAGTCGTTAAAATATTGAATAGGAGGGCGGAGTTTTATGGGTTGGAATTTTGACCAGATGGTTCAGCTGTTTTCTAGTGATGATAAAGCATACCTTCTGAATCAGGGTTATTTTGGAATTGAAAGAGAAGCTCAGAGGATCACCCCAAAGGGAGATCTGGCTTTAACACCTCACCCGGTTGTTTTCGGTGATAAGGAGGATAATAAACGCATTACGACGGATTTCTCTGAAAGCCAGATTGAAATGATTACACCGACCTTTGATAGTGTAGAGGAGGTTTATAATTCCTTAAAAGAAATATACGCAGAAGTTGAGAAAGGGATTAGTAATGAGCTTCTATGGCCATTAAGCATGCCTCCGAAACTGCCGAACGAAGAACTTATTCCTATTGCTATTTTCAGGCAGACTAAAGAGGGCTGTGAGAAAACCGTATACAGAAACGGTCTGGCCTATCGTTACGGGAAGAAAATGCAAATGATTTCTGGTATTCACTATAATTTTTCATTTAATGAAAGAATGATCCAAGCAATATTTGAAAGGTTCGGCAGTAAAAAAAATTATATATATTTCAAAAATGAAATATATCTGGCAATCATAAGAAACTTCTTGCGCTATAGATGGCTGCTGATTTACTTGTTTGGAGCTTCTCCGAATTTTGATGCTACTTTTAGCTCTGTTATTGAACAACAACTTAAGATTGTTGAAAAGTGCTGCCCCGAAAGTACCGCTTTACTGTACAATTTTAATCAGAATGCCACATCACTCAGGGTAAGCAGGTTTGGGTATTCGGATATTAATGGAGGAAGAATTAATATTTATTTTAATAGCCTTGACGAGTATATAACAAAGCTCAAAAAAATGCTTAACACAAAAAGTAAAAAGTATTCAAAAGCAGATGAACACATGAGTGACAAAGCCGTACAGCTGAATACAAATATACTGCAGAAGGAGAGTGAATTTTATTCCTCAATACGCTTAAAACAGAATCCTGCTCCCGGAGAAACCCAGCTAAGTGCCTTGGAGCACAAGGGAGTCAAGTATTTAGAAGTCAGGCTTCTGGACATAAATCCCTATGAAAAACTGGGTATTACACTTCAGCAAATGCATTTTTTACAGGTATTTATGCTTTACTGCTTATTTGAAAGAAGCCCAAAGATAGCTCAGTATGAATTCGAAAGGATAAATTCCAATCATCATATGACAGCACTTTTTGGAAGGATGGAAAATTTAATGCTTTATGGTGATGACCACAAGATACTGCCGTTACAGGAATTTGGAAGAAGCATATTTAGAAAGCTTCAAGTTATTGCTGACCTTATGGATAAGGCTGGCCAAGATGGGAAATATTCAAAAAGCGTAGCTGATGAATATTTCAAACTAGAAGATTTGTCCTTACTCCCATCTGAACGTATGCAAAGAGAAATGTGGGAGACAAATAACGATTTTATAACTTATGGGCTGAAGTTAATCAATAAAAATTCAATAAAATTTTAAATCAGAAGGGTAGGTAATTCTATGGTAAATGGTTATGATGGTTTGGAGCTTTCAACACAGATATTAATTGAGGAAGCACTAAATAGAGGAATTGAGGTGGAGGTATTGGATTGGAATGATAACTTCATCCGTTTAATAAAGGAAGATAGGGTGGAGTATATAAAACAGGCCACAAAAACATCTGCAGATACTTATATTGCTCCCCTCATAATGGAGAATAAAGAGGTTACAAAGCATATATTAAGAGAAAAAGGCATATGTGTTCCCAATGGCATTTCAGTAAAATCTCCAGAAGAAGCTATGTTGAATTTTAATATTTTAAAAGAAAAAGACTTGGTTGTTAAGCCCAAATCAACCAATTTTGGCGAGGGTGTGGTGATTCTTAAGCAGCAGGTATCCGACGAAGATTTGAAAAATGCAGTTAAATTTGCATTGGAATATGATGATACAGTAATGATCGAAGACTTTATTGAAGGTATGGAATACAGGTTTTTAGTAATTAATAATGAAGTTCCGGCTATACTTCATAGAGTCCCAGCTAATGTTACTGGAGACGGGGTGAAAAACATTGAGCAGCTGGTGTTTGAAAAAAACAAGGACCCCTTAAGAGGAGAGGGCTATAAAACTCCACTAGAAAAGATAAAGCTCGGTTATGTTGAAAAGGAATATTTAGTACTGCAGGGTAAAGATTTTTCATACATTCCCCAAAGAGATGAGACAGTCTTCCTAAGGGAAAACTCAAATATCAGTACCGGAGGGGACAGTTTAGACTTCACAGATGAAGTGTCAGCAGAATACAAGAGAATAGCTATCGAAGCAGCAAGAGCTGTCGGAGCAAAAATTTGCGGTGCAGATATTATAATCCGTAATATAAAAGAAGCTCCAAATCCAAGTAATTACAGCGTTATTGAGTTGAACTTCAATCCGGCACTTCATATTCACGATTTTCCCTATAAGGGTGAAAACAGACATGTGGAGAAACATGTATTAAAGCTTCTTGGATTTTGAAGTAAACTACTAGCCAATAATTGAGAAAATAACTGTTACGTGCATGTATCGGACAATATAGGAATAAAATATATTGATAACTCCAAGCGTACCATGAGGGGCTTCGAATGATCAATATATTTTTATCATGCAGCAGTAAGGACCATGATTACATCAAAACAGTAATTGATAGTTTGACAGAATTACCTGATAAATATAGCTTGATTTACTTCATGCAGCCTTATAATGTGGATACACCTATGGAACTCATTTTAAAACGGTTAAGTGAAGCAGACCTGTTTATTGTGTTTATATCAAACAGCTCTCTTGAAAGTATTTTTGTTCAGTCAGAAATAAGTGAAGCTATAAGACTATCCAAACTTGGAGTTATAAAAGAAATTTGTTCCATTATAATTGACTCGGAGATACTCACAGCTCAGGATTACAGAATTCCTGAATACATTTTAAGCGGCAGGATCATTTATACTCAATCTCCCTACATGGCAATAGAGCTGGTAAAAAACTTTATTTTTAGTTTTTAAGGAGAGAAGAATATGGATAATATGAATAGCATTAATGCTGAAAATTACCTGGACAGTTATCTAGCCTATTACGATGAGAAGTCAATACGGAATAAAAAGCGATATACCTGTCTAGTTCTGCTGGACATAGTAATATCAGCAATGATTCCGTTTGCTGCATTATTTATTGATGTCTTTAGTCCGGCGAAATACATAGTGGCACTGATGGGGTCTTGTATAACCATAGTTACCGCGTTAAATACCACCTTTGGTTACCACAAATTATGGATAGAATACCGTACTGTAGCTGAAGCCTTAAAACATCAGAAGGATCTTTTTATTAATAACTGTAATCCTTATAATGAGGATAACAAGAGAGAACTTTTGCTATTCATAGTCAATTCCATTCTGGAGAAGGAAAATAGGAACTGGAAGAGCATTGAATTAAGTCTGGTAAAGTCGGTTAAGCCCTAATGTGCATAGTGGCAAAAGCTCTACCAAGTATGATTTCCATTATATATTTTTACTTATATTTGTTTATATATTTGTCGGAGAATAGGTTTTGAAAAATATTTCTCTTTTGCAGGGATAACGCTCACCGTCAATACCTGTGATTATATAATCTCCTTTGCTAATGTAGTGCTTTCCCTCAAGCGTAACAATAAAAGGCACTTTTTCGGATTCAACGGGGTTCTGATAATTTAAAGTATCAAGTCCTGCTCGGGTAGCAGTATCCAGATCGTCAAAGCCGTCTTCCAGGCCCATCCTGTATTCCATTGCTTCAATAGGTATCGGATTTTTAATATATTTTGCCACAGTTAAGCCTCCTCATTTTTATATTATTGAACAACAGCGTATAATTTATTCAAATACGAATGTATCAATACATAATATGAGGAAGACTTGAACATTGCTATTGACAATGTATGGAAATGTAATTTATACTATTAGATGTATAAATACTATTAACAGAAAGGAGTTGTTGTATATGTCGTTAAGATTAATTGTTGAGGTGGCTCTTTGCTAATTTAATAATGGCACGGTTCATAGGATAATTTCAGTCCTTTTTGTTCCGATGCAGCTTCTTTCGAGCAACTGAATTGTGAATGCATTAATTGGAGTAATTTTGCACGCATTGGTAGCGTGTTTTTTTATTGCCTTTTTATTGATACGGAATTCTGCAGGTGGTCGCTATCTGCGGATTTTTTGTCTGTAATGTTCTTTATAAGATATGAGTAATTTTTGAGAAAAGGAAAGTAAATTTGCTCGAGGTGGAATGATATTAAGCAGAGAGAAAAAAATTAGCATGACCATAAGGCTATGAGGAAAATTAAACAGGTTAAATACGCGCCATGCGCGTAGATGGGAGGATAATTTGGTTAAAAAGAAGAGTACCTTTGATTATATGAAAGAAATACGTGGAAGCTGGGTTATAAATCCCAGAACAAGAGTTCAGGAGAACAGCTTGAAAAACAAAAAGAAACGAAGACAGGAAGAAAAGAAATTTATAAAGGATGATTATTGATGGATATAGAAGCTTACGGATGGAATGAATTTTTTCAGAAGGAATGGGACAGCAAGGCTGCTCCAGGTATGTTTCCCGGGCGTGTAACTGCTGATTTCGGGCAACAGCTAAAGGTTGTAACCGACCAGGGCGAGTGCATGGTCAACAGGCCTATTCAGAAGGTTGACAGCAGTGTACAGCTGGCAGTTGGTGATTGGGTTGCCCTGGAAACTATAATAGGGGCAGAAACTTTTATCAGATTTGTTCTCACAAGAAGAACAAAATTCTCCAGGGCTGCAGCGGGTATCGAGGTCAAGGAACAAATTGTGGCAGCTAACGCCGATACGGTTTTTCTGATTCAATCCCTGAATAAGGATTTTAACATGAAGAGATTGGAACGGTATTTGATTGCTGCATGGGACAGTGGTGCTGTGCCTGTAGTTGTACTGACAAAGGCAGACTGCTGCGATAATGTGGCTGAGAAGATGAGTTTGGTATACGGCACAGCTCCAGGTGTAGAGGTTTGCGCAATAAGTTCAGTGACCGGTCAGGGTCTCGAAGAAGTCAACAAGTATCTACAGCCCGGCAAAACAGTTGCACTGCTGGGTTCCTCGGGGGTTGGCAAGTCTACCCTGGTAAATACTCTGGCCGGAGAGGAAATTTTTAGAACCCAGTCAATACGTGAGGATGACAGCAAGGGTAGACATACTACCACACACAGAGAACTTGTACTTTTGCAGGGAGGGGGGCTCATCCTTGACACTCCAGGTATGAGAACACTATCTATTTGGGATAGTGACGCAGGAATGGAAATAATGTTTGGTGACATAGAGGAACTCATCTCTCAATGTCGTTTTCACGATTGCAAGCATCAAACTGAGCCCGGCTGTGCTGTAAGAGAAGCTCTTGAAACAGGAAAAATTGATAAGCAGAGATGGGAAAGCTGGCTGAAATTACAAAAGGAGATTGCTCATATGGAAGCAAAAAAGGATGGTAAACTCAGGCTTCAGGAAAAGCAGTGGGGGCGACAAATAGCTAAATTTCAAAAAGAGATTTCAAAGGGGAGGTTTTAATATATGCAAATTAAAATAAGAAGTGAAAAAACAGCAGATTATACAAGTATAGCGAATGTTACATATGAGGCTTTTTTAGGATGGCATCCGGATAACCAATATGTATCGGAACCTGTCCTTGTTGACTTGTTAAGGCATAATTCATGCTTTAATCCGGAATTATCACTGGTGGCCGAAATGGACAACAAAATTGTAGGTCACGCTTTGTTTTCACCATATAAATTTGTTGTACAAGGCAGTGAAACTATGGGCGCAGTCCTTGCTCCCATAGCGGTACTTCCCGAATACCAGGGAAAAGGCATAGGAGAAAGGCTGATTGAGGAAGGTCATTACAGACTAAAGAAATTAGGATACACTTTTTCTCTATTATGTGGTCATGATACCTACTATCCACGCTTTGGATATAAGACTAAAATGTTCTCTGCAAGCGGCACCATTGTAAATTTAAACCATGAAGAATTTGACTGTGGACTATACAGTATCAGGCCTGTTTTCCAAAAAGACCTTCCATGGATAATTAAAATGTGGCATGTACGACATAAAGCTGACCCACTTGCGTTATTTCCGGGAGAAAATATTAGTGAATGGAACAATCATGGTATTGGAGCACGTGCCTCATTAATCCTAAAAGATAATAAAAACATAGGATACATTAGGTACAACAATAGTAATTATCGAGTAAAAGAACTGCTGGCAGATAACGAGCACGTATGTGAAATACTGAAATATCTGACAGCCATAAAGCACGGTAAACCTAAGGGTGAGTTACATACATTATTGTCCTACGATTGTCTGTACCCCTTAATCAAAAATGAAGAGAATATTGATATTAGCGATGAGAGCACAGCTTATACGGCATTTATGATAAAGGTTCTTTCAGAGGATACCTTAATAGAGGAATACTGTGAAAAGATAGAAAAAGGTGCAGCAAATCCAGGTATTGTTGTGTTCCCGCCGGCTTTTGATATTGAAGATGGGAGAGTTGATTAATGAATAATAATAACGAATTATTGGATGCAATTAAAAAGTACACATATAAACCTAAAGCCTTTACACCAGGTGAAAAACACTTCTGGGATGACCCACATATTTCAAAAAGCATGCTGGAAGCGCACTTAAACCAGCAGCATGATGCGGCTAGCCGGAAACTATCCACTATTGACCAAACGGTTGATCACCTGATAAAGACTGGTGTACTAAAGTCCGGAATGAAGCTTCTTGATCTGGGATGCGGCCCTGGATTATATGCAAAAAGGTTTGCAGGAGCAGGTTTGGACGTTGTTGGCCTGGATATTTCAGAAAATTCATTAGAATATGCAAGAGCTTTAGCGGACAAATCAAATTTACCTATTGAGTTTAGATGTATGAATTTTCTCGATATGGAATATGAAAATGAATTTGACGCTGTAATTCAAGTGTATGGCGAATTAAGTACATTTTCAAAAACAGCACTTGAAAAGCTGCTTTTAAGCATACGAAAAGCATTAAAAGATGACGGGGTGTTTATTTTCGATGTTTCTACCCGTAAGCTGAGAATGGGGAATAAAAGGCAGAACAACTGGTATTACAGTTATGGCGGCTTTTGGAGACCAAAGGAACATCTTGTTCTTGAAATGGGTTTTGATTACCCTGAACAGGATTTATGGCTTGATCAATACATAATTGTTGAGGAAAGTGGTGTTAAGATATACAGGAACTGGTTTCATGACTACTCCCTTGACACAATAACGGATGTATTAAAGAAAAATGGATTTGAAGTCCGTGAAGTGTGGAATGATCTTACCGGCAGTAGATATAACGAGGATGGGGACTGGATTGCAATAGTCGCGTCCCTTGGAACAGAGCTGAAATAATGCTATAATCAATTTTATTTACTATTTATAAGATTTAGTATCTATCTCATAGGTTATAATGAGTACTAGTGTGGAGGATAATAATGATATTATCAGGTAAAGAAATTCAAAACAGGCTGGGAAAGGATATTTTTATTGAACCGTTCAACCGGGGCCAATTGAATCCTAATAGCTATAATTTAAAACTATATAACGAATTACTGGTGTATGAAGATACATGTCTCGATATGAAGAAGGAACACAGGGTTAAAAAGCTTTCAATCCCTGAAGAGGGGTTGATTCTTGAACCCAACAGACTCTATCTAGGCAGGACAAAGGAATACACACGAACAGAGAATCACGTGCCAATGCTTGAAGGCAGGTCTTCAATAGGGCGGCTTGGACTGTTCATTCATGTTACAGCAGGCTTTGGTGACGTCGGATTCTCTGGCTATTGGACGCTTGAAATACATTGCATTCAGCCAGTTAAAATCTACTCTGATATAGATATATGTCAGATATACTATCATACGATTGAAGGTGATTATGAAAAGTACAATAGCGGAAAATATCAAAATAATACCGGCATTCAGCCAAGCCTTATGTATAAGGACTTTGAAAAGCTTTGAAAACTTTGAAAATAAATAACTGGTGTTAAAAAAATAACATATGTTTAAAAAACATCTTTACAATACTTAAAACACTGTGCTATAATATTTTGCGTATGTAATACGGATGGTCCTCTGCACAGGGGTTTATATGATGCATGAACATCTAGGAGAGGAAGGAGGAAATTAAAATGGATATATTAAAATCAATTGAAAATGAACAGATAAGAACTGACCTTCCTAAATTGGAAATTGGTGATTTTATTAAGGTTCATGCCAAGATTAAAGAAGGAACCAGGGAAAGAATCCAGGTATTCGAAGGTACTGTTATAGCGTTAAAAGGTTCCGGTTTAAAGGAAACTTTTACTGTAAGAAGAGTATCTTACGGTGTTGGTGTTGAAAGAATATTCCCTGTTAACTCACCAAGGATCGATCATATCGATGTAGTTAGAAAAGGTGTTGTTAGAAGAGCTAAGCTTTACTACTTGCGTGATAGAGTTGGTAAGGCCGCAAAGATTAAAGAAAGACTCGACACTAAATAATTTTACGTGTTCCAAACGGACACACAACAGGAAACCTAGGGACAACAAATCCCTAGGTTTTTAGTTTACTTGTCACCAGAGTGATATACAGATTTTGTAACCCAATGTAATGCTATTGCTAATGCTGTTAAATAAATGTAATTTGTATAATCGGATATTTTTTTATATAATAGAGACGATTTGATAATTCAAATCTATAAAGGTCTACGAGGTGTAATTCCCATGGAAAATCAAAAGTATGAGAATAGTGAAGAAAAATTGAATATAGAAAATAAAGACAAGCCTTCATCTGATAAAAAGGGCAAGAAAAAGAATTCTCCCACCAGAGAGGTTTTTGAATGGTTTCTTGTTGTTGTGGCAGCTATTTTGATTTCAATGCTAATCAAGGCTTTTATTTTTTCTACTTATAAGGTTGACCAGGTCTCAATGGAAAACACTTTGATTGCAGGACATAATGTTATTGTTTACAAAACAGGGTATTTTTTTAATGAACCTGAGCATGGGGACATTATAGTTTTTATGCATGAAGAAGGTAAATTCAAGAGTATTTTTAAATATCTGCCCATAAAAAATCCAGGTGAAGTAGACTATATAAAGAGAGTGATAGGACTCCCTGGAGATCAGATAGATATTCAGAAAGGATATGTTTATAGGAAAAATGCGGGAGAAGCTAATTTTACAAAGCTTGAAGAGCCCTATATTAAATTGCAGGGAGCAACAGAGTCACACGGTATGGAACTTCCTTTTACCGTACCCGAGGATAAAATTTTTGTAATGGGTGATAATAGGGAAAAAAGTATGGACTCAAGGCAGATTGGTCCTGTGGATATGGATACTGTAATAGGAAAAGCTGTACTCCGAATTTGGCCATTCTCCAAATTCGGAGGTCTAAAATAAAATTATTTCATGTAAAAATAAGAAGGAGAAATAAATGAATATTCAATGGTTTCCGGGGCATATGGCAAAGACCAGAAGGCTTATTGCTGAAAATCTCAAGCTGGTTGATGTTATTATTGAGCTGCTGGATGCAAGAATTCCTTTCAGTAGCAGAAACCCCGAGATAAATTCTTTGATAAATAATAAACCCAGACTTATTGCTTTTAATAAATCCGATCTTGCTGACGAACAGATATCAAGACAATGGGTTCAATGGTATGCGGAGCAGGGAATTAGATGTATATTAATAAATTCAATTAACGGTAAAGGGCTTAATGAAGTAAAATCAAGAGCCAGGGAGCTTATGTCGGAAAAAATTGAAAGAGACAGAGTGAAGGGCAAGCTTTTTACACCTGTAAGAACTATGGTTGTTGGCATTCCCAATGTTGGCAAGTCGTCCTTTATCAATAAAATAGTTGGAAAAGCATCGGCTGTAACCGGAGACAGGCCCGGAGTTACAAGAGGAAAACAGTGGATTAGAATTAATTCCGAGATAGAATTGCTGGATACCCCAGGTATATTGTGGCCTAAGTTTGAAGATCAGGAGGTCGGTAAGAATCTTGCTTTTACAGGAGCCATAAAGGACGACATAATGGATATAAGTGAAGTGGCCATGGAACTGCTTGTCAGGCTTTCAAGAACTTATCCCAATGAATTGTGTACTCGATTCAAGCTGGATCAGGATTTATTAAAGGATATAGAGCCACTTGAGCTTTTAGAGACTATAGCCAGAAAAAGAGGTTGTATTGTTTCAAAAGGCCAAATTGACTATTCTAGAATATCAGCTATTGTTCTTGATGAATTCCGGGGAGGAAAAATCGGAAGAATTACCCTTGAAAAGCCCGGAGACAGAGAGGAAACAGAAATATCCAAATCTATTGTGAATAAAGACAGTTATGATGAATAGTAAGATAAAAAGTAACGGAGCCGATTTAATGTAGAATGGCTCCGCTTTTTTTATATTTTGCTTTACAATTTTACTGTGTTACATCATTATTAACCAGTTCAAATAGCATCTGACACTAGCCAAAGCCTTAATTCTGTAGTAAAGTTATTAATGTTATAAGTAAAGAACAAACATGATTAGTAATAAATAAACCTCGAAGAATTATTTTATTTTATGAGAAAACCAATTGAAATAAAAATTATGTTTAAAGACAATAAAGAACGGGGACGGAAGTATGGTTAAAATATCTTTTAAACAGATACAGGAGCAAGTTCAGGACAAAACCATAGATGAGGCAATAGATTATTTAATGTCTTTTCAGAGTCATGGTACAGGAGATGCAAAGCTCCTCGAGAAATATTATAAGCTTAAGGAAAAGAAGGAAGCCGAAGTAGAACGCTTGGAGAGAATGCTTTCTTTTGAAAAGCAGGCCCGGGAGGAGGGCTACAGGTATATAGCCGGAGTTGATGAAGCCGGAAGAGGGCCTCTTGCAGGACCAGTTGTCGCAGCTGCTGTTATTTTTCGGGAAGGTGTTACAATCGAGGGTGTAAACGATTCTAAAAAGCTAAGTGAAGCAAGAAGAGAAGCCTTATTTGATGAAATAAAGGATAAGGCTCTCGCTTATGGTATACAGGCCATAGACGAAAAATGCATTGATGACATAAATATCCTGAATGCTACCAAAATGGCCATGACTAGAGCTGTTGAACAGCTTCAGCCAAATGCTGACTGTATACTGCTCGATGCAGTCAGACTGGAAGGTGTTGCAACCAGGCAGGTTCCAATCATTAAAGGAGACAGCTTGAGTTTTTCTATTGCTGCCGCATCAATTCTTGCGAAGGTAACCAGAGACAGGCTTTTGACCGAGTACGACAAGTACTATCCCGAATACGGCTTTGCTATACATAAAGGCTATGCAACACCTCAGCATATTTCCGCTATTAAAAAAATCGGACTTTGTCCGATACATAGATTAAGCTTTGTAAAAAACTTTATTTAGTTGGGGTGATGTTTTGAAAATAGATATTGGTCTGGCATCAGCAGCAGTCAGCACAACATATTCCGGCCCGGATATAATGAGCAAATTAAAACCGGGTGATAACGTAAGAGCGCAGATTCTAGAAAATTCAGGAAACGAATTGACTTTAAAATTTTCCGACGGTACGGTGGTATCTGCAGCTGCTGCATCGGCCATCGATTCTGCTGAGGGTGAATTTGTAAATCTTACGTTTAAGGGTATTGTTAACGACAAGCCTGCCTTTGAAGTAGCAGAAAAAAACATAATTTCTCAAGCAGATAAGGCAACTGACAATATAAGAAACACTCTTGCAGCTTTAAAGCTGCCTGTTACGGACGAAAATATTCAGATAGCCAGAGCATTGCTAGATCAAAATATACAGGTAACAGCTGATAATATGGCAAAAATGAACGCTCTTTTGAAAAACAATGCAGGCTTGAAACTTGATGAGGCTGCTTTTCTTACAGCCTCAAAACTTACAGACGATGTCAATAGCATTCAAAGGCTTCAGACTCTTCTTGCCGGCAGATTAAAAATTAGTAATGATATTTCTGAACTTACAAAGCTGATAGACCTATTTGGAAAAGCTGGTGACGGATTATCGGCTTCATCTTCAATGACTTCAATTAATTCCAATTCACAGGTTATAAATCTGCTGATTGGAAAGGTTATTGAGCAGCTGGCTGAAAAAGGCGTATTAAGTAAAAGTATAGGCAGCCTACCAGGGGGCTCTGACAGCTCAGAAGGCTTAGACAAGAACGCACAGGGACAGGCTGATAAAACGAATTCAGCTGTCATAAACAGCAGGGTGCATACTCAGGATGCTGCTATTCAGGGTAAAGTAAGAGATGTTCATATTTTAAATTCGAACACTGATAAAAGTGCAGACCCAAATGCTGCAATTAAGTCTCATGTAAATACATATGCAATAGAAAACACTAAGGTTAGTGCAAATATAGTCACCACTACTAATGCAACTACTAATGCTGATACCAATATTAATCCCAAAACCGTTGATAATAGCAGTACGGGTGTGGGTGCCAGTAATAAAATCCTCCAGAATATAGATTCAGATAAGGCACAGGGAGCAAAAGCATTTAATACTAATGCTTCTGCAAATTCTATAGATTTAGATCATAATAATATTTCTGAGAAGCTGATGAATCTTCTGGGGGGTGAAGCTGTCCCCGGCAAGTCCGACCTACAGCTCTTAAATGCCTTTACCAAGGAATTGAATTCCTTGATAAACTCAGGTCAGTTGTCCGGAGAAGAACTGTCGTCAGCAAAGCAGCTTGCCGGGGGAGAAAAACTCTTCGCAACTGCAGTGAATAGCCTTAAGAACCTTTTTATTAAAGTTGATGAAACAGGTGAAACTATTAATCCTGTTAAGCTTTATAAAGGAATGGACGAGGCCCTGCAGGTTCTGAAAAGTACCGTACAGCAGTTGCCACAGGGTATTCGTGAAGCTGCAGCAGTGATTGTAAATAACCTGGAGAGTAACGTGAATTTCATAAATCAGCTGAATAATTACAGTTCCTATGTGCAGCTTCCGTTAAGTATATTTAATCAGAATACTACGGGAGAGCTGTATATGCTTAAGAAGGGGCCTAAGTCAAAAAAACTTGATCCTTCAAATATGACTGTACTTATATCTCTGGACAGTAATAACATAGGAAGGATTGATACATTACTCAGCATAGATAAGAGAAATATCAGCACTAATTTCAGGTTAGAAAACAGCGAAGTTTTCCCCGTATTAAAGGAGCATCATAAGCAGCTCTACAATAGCCTTATTGAAAAAGGCTTCAGGCTGGTGGACTTTACTTATAGACTTATGGAGGAGCCGATAAATATAGTTAATTTTGAAGCGGAGGCTAAAAAGGAATTTATTAAAAGCTCAAATAATATAGATATCTCTATCTAAAATATTGAGTAAACTGTAATTGCAACCGACAGTTGATAAAAATATGGTAAATGGTGGTATTTGTTTTCATTTTATGGTATTTTTATCATGAGGTGATATTCTTGAATTTTTCGGAAAAAATAAGTGAAGCTTTATATGGTCTTGGGTTTTGCAACGATAGTAGGAGAAAAGACCGGAGGAGACGGTATTGTTGGGTCTCCATTAGTGCACTTCCTAATAGCGGCTTTATCTTTAAGTTCTCATTTACAATGGGATTAACGGAGGATGGAAGCTATAACGAAGAATTTAAAACAAAACCTGATATAGAAATTACTCAGAAATGGTATTCAAATATATTTGCCGACAAATCAATTGAATACATACTTACAGATAAAATTCAAGATGCAAAGGCTTCAGATATATTAAAGGTAGCATTAATATGCATATTGATTGTAGGAGTTATTATATATAAAATTTGGTTTAAAATTTTATAATATGAAATTGTTAGTACGTGGCTTTTCAATTTAGTATACAAAGACAGGTGAGGTTATGCAGGAAAAGCAAAATGATAGGAAAGCACTAAAGCATGCAACAGCTCTGCAGTATTCCCCTGAGACAGATATCGCTCCAAAGGTAATTGCCACAGGGAAGGGAATTGTTGCAGAGAAAATTATAGAAAAGGCTAAAGAAGCAGATGTTCCTGTTTATCAGAATACAAATCTTGCCCAAACCCTTTCTGCACTTGGAATCGGAGACCAGATACCCCCTGAAATCTATGAGGTTGTTGCTGAAATTCTTGTTTTTATAGGGAGTGTTGATAAAAGCTACGGAGAACGCCTTGAGTAATATATATAAATTTATGGCCGCGCGACATATTCAAAGTATCTATAGTACTTGATTGAAGTGATGAGTTTGAGCGAATACTTTAAAACGTGCATGCCAACCTTTATTTGACCCAGATATGGGAGTAGAGAAATATCATTACATTTTGTGGCTGCTACTCGGCTCAAAGCCATAATATGGCTTAGGAGTTAATATGACCGATTTGAATAAAAGAAGGCTTGGAGCTGACGGTGAGGAGATAGCAGTACAGTTTCTCCTAGAACAGAATTACAAAATCTTAAAGACTAATTTCAGGGTTGGTCGTTTGGGTGAAATAGATATAATTGCAAGATTTGGAGAATATATTTGTTTTATAGAGGTTAAGACCAGACGGTCCTTGAACTATGGTACACCTGGAGAGGCAGTAACAGCCTTGAAGCAAAAGAAAATAAAGCAGCTTGCTTCCATTTTCTTATCAAAGACATTTAATGCTAATCAGTACATACGCTTCGATGTTATTGAAATAATTCTATCACAACAGAAAAATACAACTGATGAAATAGTGAGTATAAACCATATTATAAATGCATTTTAAGATGCATTTTTCTTATTTAAGAAAGGGAGGCCGGTATATGTTGATATTAGATGCCCACTGTGACACAATTACAACAATAATGAAAAGGGGTGAGGAGCTTCGAAAAAATAACTGCCATATTGATTTATGCAGATTAAAAGAATATGAAAACTATGTTCAGTTTTTTGCAGCATTTATTTCTCCTGAACATGCCAAAATGGGCGCTTTAAAGAGAACACTAAGCATTATTGATAAACTATATCAGGAAATAGAAATTAATAAAGATGATATATTGTTATGTCGTAATTACAACGATATTATTAGTTGCTGTCAAAGCGGAAAAGTAGCAGCTGTGCTTACTATAGAAGGTGGAGAGGCTCTGGAGGGCAGTATTTCTTCCTTGAGAATTCTATACGAGCTGGGTGTGAGAGCGATGACCCTGACCTGGAATTACAGAAACCAGATTGCAGATGGAGTATTGGACGGAGCTTCAGGTGGTGGCCTCACACCCTTCGGTCGGGAAGTGATAATTGAAATGAACAGAATCGGGATGTTGGTTGACGTTTCACATATATCCGAGCCCGACTTTTGGGATATTATGAATTTGTCGAATAAACCGATAATAGCATCCCATTCAAATGCTAAGAGGCTGTGCGGCCATGTCAGGAATCTCACAGATGACCAATTGTTGGCATTAAAGAAGAATGGAGGAGTTACTGGAATAAATCTGTACCCTGTTTTTCTTAACAACAGCGGGAAGGCTACCTTAAAAGATGCTCTGTCACATATTGAATATATTCTGGCCCTTACAGGTGAAGATACTCTTGGATTTGGATCTGACTTCGACGGTATAGATTCAACTCCTGAAGGCTTGGAAGGGGTACAGTGTTATTCAGAGCTGATAAATGAAATGCTCCGGCTTAATTACAGTGAGTCCCTTATTAAAAAAATCGCTGGTGAAAACTTTATGAGGGTCATTAAAGAAGTCATGTATTAATTGTTTGTTTTATTTGTTTGTTTTATTTGTTTGTTTTATTTGTTTATTATAGTTTGTTTTTAGTTTTATATTGTTTTATTTTAATTACTTCTCTTCTTGGTTTAAATAACTGCAGCTTAATATCAAGATTCTTGCATAATCCATGTTCATTGTATTATTTTGATAAAAGCCTAATAATTTTTTGAATAAAAAGGACAATAAACTTGCAAATGACGATGATATGTATTAGAATTAGTTAAGGTTATCACTGTATTTGAGAGGAGAAAATAATGAACTTTTACAGTAATTTATCAAAAACTGAACTTTTAAGCGAAATCGAAAAACTTGAAAAAAGATATAAAGCATTTAAAGACCAGAAGTTAAAGCTTGATATGACAAGAGGCAAGCCTTGTTCCGAGCAGCTTGATATGAGCATGGAAATACTTGATATTCCTTCAAAGGAACTTCGTAAGGCTGCTGACGGTACTGATACCTTTAATTATGGTGTTCTTGATGGTCTCCCTGAAGCAAAGGCTCTTTTTGCAGAAATGCTGGGGGTTGATAAAAGCGAGATAATTATTGGGGGAAACTCCAGCCTTAACCTGATGTATGATTCCATTGGTAGAGCTATGTCACTTGGCATTCTTGGTAGTACTCCCTGGTCTAAATTGGACAAGGTAAAGTTCTTGTGTCCAAGCCCAGGATATGACCGCCATTTTGCTATATGTGAGCTGTTTGGTATAGAGATGATAATAGTTGATATGAAACAAGACGGACCGGATATGGACGTTGTTGAAAGACTTGTCGCTGAGGATGAAAGCATAAAGGGCATGTGGTGTGTGCCGAAGTACAGCAACCCTGACGGAATAACCTATTCAGATGAAGTTGTTGACAGAATAGCTGCGTTAAAACCAAAAGCAGCAGATTTCAGAATTTTCTGGGATAACGCTTATTGTGTACATCATCTATCAGACAAGCCTGATGAGTTGAAAAACATACTGACAGCCTGTAAGGCAAACGGAAATGATAATATGGTTTATATTTTCAGCTCCACCTCAAAAATCAGTTTCCCTGGTGCAGGTATAGCCATGATGGCAGCCAGCGTTGAAAACCTCAATAGTATCAGGAAGAGCCTGACAATACAGACTATTGGACATGATAAGATAAATCAGTTAAGACATGTTAAGTACTTTAAAAATCTGGACGGTATCAACTCCCAGATGAAGAAGCACGCCAACATTCTGAAGCCGAAATTTGATATGGTTCTTCAGATTCTTGAGAACGAGCTGGGTGGAAAGGAAATCGCTTCCTGGAATAAACCGAATGGAGGATATTTTGTAAGCTTGAACACTCTTGACAACTGTGCCAAAGAGGTTGAAAAATTATCTTTGGAAGCAGGTGTGGTACTTACAAAAGCTGGAGCCACCTATCCTTATGGAAAAGATCCAAGAGACAGAAACATAAGAATAGCTCCAACACTACCGCCAGTTGAAGAGCTTAATAAGGCTATAGAAATTTTATCAATAAGCGTACAGCTTGTTTCGGCCAAAAAAGCACTTGCTAATCTGTAGTTTCTTATTTATAAATAACCATCTGTAGCTGATATATTAAATATTAATTAAAAATAAATAATTTTTTTAGAAATGGCTTGAAGGAATAATCGAATAAGAATATAATTTTACATGAGTTTAGAAGGTAAGGATAGAAGCTTGTTAATTGAGCAGCTTATACGTTCTAATATTCATAAATGTCTAAAGCGGGATTTTAATCCCGCACTTTTTTTATCATAATATAATCCGAACATTATTAAAATTATTGATGCAAATATTCGGATTTTATTGTATAATATTTTCGAGTATGGTTAATAGACTTGCCTAACGATTTATTAGCAGGTTTAAAAAATAATAAATGAGGTAACAAGATATGAAAAACGTATATGAAAGTCCATTTAATGCAAGATACGCCAGCAGTGAAATGCAGCAGATATTTTCACCTGATATGAAATTTAAAACCTGGAGAAGACTATGGATTGCCCTTGCTGAGGCTGAAAAAGAGCTCGGTCTGAATATTTCGGAAGCGCAGATTGAACAGCTTAAAAGCATGAAGGACGACATTAATTATGAAGCAGCAGAACAATATGAAAAACAGTTTAGACATGATGTTATGTCCCATGTACATGCTTACGGAGAGCAATGTCCTGATGCTAAAGCCATTATTCACCTTGGAGCTACCTCCTGCTATGTTGGAGATAATACTGATATTATTGTTATGACAGAGGCATTAAAGCTTATTAAGAGCAAAATGCTTATTCTAATAAAAAAACTTTCAGACTTTGCACTTGAATACAAGGACATGCCAACACTGGGCTTTACCCACTATCAGCCTGCGCAGCTTGTAACTGTCGGCAAGAGAGCAACTCTCTGGATACAGGAACTGCTTATGGATTTGGAGGACCTTGACCATACAATTGAAAATATGAAGCTTTTAGGTTCAAAAGGGACAACCGGTACTCAAGCAAGCTTTTTGAGCCTGTTTGACGGTGATCATGAAAAGGTAAAAAAGCTTGAACAGCTTATAGCTGAAAAAGTTGGTTTTAAGAAGGTTTTCGCTGTATCAGGACAAACTTATCCGAGAAAGCTGGATAGCAGAGTTTTAAATGTACTCAGCGGCATAGCGCAGAGTGCTTACAAATTCAGTAATGATATGAGACTTCTTCAAAGCATGAAGGAGATGGAAGAGCCTTTTGAAGAGAAGCAGATCGGTTCTTCAGCTATGGCCTACAAGAGAAATCCAATGAGATGTGAGAGGATTTCTTCATTGGCGCGCTATGTGATTGTAGATGCGTTAAACCCAGCAATTACTGCTTCGACACAGTGGTTTGAAAGAACTCTGGATGACTCTGCCAACAAGAGAATTGCAGTTCCTGAAGCTTTCCTGGCAGTTGATGCAATACTCAATATATATATAAATGTTGCGAGCGGGTTGGTAGTTTACCCGAAGGTTATTCTCAAACATGTTATGGACGAGCTGCCCTTCATGGCTACCGAAAACATCATGATGGAGGCTGTAAAAAATGGGGGCGACAGACAGGAGCTCCACGAACAGATCAGAAAGCACTCTATGGATGCGGGTAAACGTGTAAAGGTGGACGGCGAGTCTAACAACCTTATAGAAAGGATTGCTGCTGATCCATTGTTCGGTATGTCTCTTGAAACAATTAAATCTGTACTCGAGCCAAAGAACTATATTGGAAGAAGTCCCGAGCAGGTAGTTGAATTCATAGAAGGCGAAGTTAAGCCTGCTCTTGAAGGAACAGAAATTTCTGACGTACAGGTTGAATTAAAAGTTTAAACATATTACTAAAATATTTATCAGTATTAAAGTATGAACCTTAGTTCAGAATTTTATGTGTAAACGTTTTGACCTATTGAAGTTTAAATTAAATATTTGATATAATAAAGATAGGATGTCAATACATCATCCTATCTTTTATTTTTTATTAATAACTTACAGAAGAGAAAATTTTGTTTGGTTTAACTTTGATTAAGCCGGAATGGAGCGTACATATGATAAACAAGTTCAGCAGTATACCATTATACCTGCAGCTTAAAGACTTGATAATTAGCAAAATTGAAAGTAATGAATATCCACCCAATACTCAGATACCCTCCGAACAGGATCTCTGTCAGAGGTATGACATAAGCAGACCCACAGTGAGACAGGCTATTACTGAGCTTACAAACAGCGGCTATCTTTACAAGGAAAAGGGAAAGGGCACTTTTGTATACGGGAGAAAAAATGTCATAGATATTAAGGACTACTCGGGATTTACAGATTCAATACTTGATTGCCAGGCTCCGGCTGAGAAAAATATCATTGACATTTCAGTAATAGAAAGTTCTTCCTTTGATATTCTTAACAGTACTTTTAATTATAACAGCAATATGCCTGTAGCGATGATAACATATCTATCCTATATTAATAATCAGGTTAGTGAAGTTTATTCACTGAATAAATCCTATATTCCCATAAATCTTTTCCCTGATATTGCCGCTCAGCTTAAAAGCGGTAAATCCTCTATTGATATCTTACGAGGTAAGTATCCACTTATACCCGATAAAAGTAAGAGTGTTCTGGAAATTGTTTTTGCAGACAATAATGATTCACCGCTGCTGAGGGTTCAACCGGGACAGCCTCTGATTAAGCTTCAGAATACTTTATATTCAAAGAGCGGACAGGCAGTGGAGTATGTTTGTTCCAAGTACAGGGCGGATAATTGTAGGCTTATGTTTGAAAACAGTAAACAGTAAGAATTGATAGATATTACACAGGAAATGACAATAATAACACTAACTTAAGAAAATTTTAACTAAAATGTATTTGATTCTTAAATAATAATAAGTTAAAATAAAGTTCGTTCGTAAATAGCATAAGGTTATTAAGAACAGCTGTTTGTTAGGCGGCTGTTTATCTAAGGTCTGCTTATATCTGTCATCTGTATCTCATAGGAGTATACAGCTTAAGTATAACAGTGGTTGAAACGATCGGGAGGCAAAATGACAAAATATCACTTTAAAAATGATAAAAAGTATAAAAAAAGAAGAACACTTGTTGTTACTACAACAATTTTATCAATAATTGCAATAATTATGGCAGCATATCTGCTACTGAACAGAGATGATGTAACAGGTGCATCCAAAACATGGGGGGCTTCAAACACTACCGGAGCAAAATCCGGGGCTGAAACCTCTTCATCAGCAGGTAAAGGAGCTGATTCCACTTCTGTGCCGTCCGATTCAGCTGAGACAACATCAAACTCAACCGGTTCTCCAGCTGAGGGCACTCAGACGGGTTCGAACACTGACAGTAAGGGTGTAACAACCAAGGAACATGGTTACCTGCCCAAATTCGGCTCAGTAGAAAAAAGCGGCAAAATGAATGAGCTTAAAAAGCTTATTACAGATTATACCTCAAAATTACCGGGAAGATATGGAGTAACCTATATTGATCTTGCCACAGGAGAAATGGTCAATGTTAATGACCAGGTTGAATATATTGCTGCAAGTACCTCAAAGCTTCCAATAAATATGGTATTGTTTAAGGACATTGAAGCTGGGAAAGTAAAGCTGGATGACAAACTGGTGTATAAGCAGGAGGATTTTGAACCTGGTACAGGTATCATACAAAAATCACCTTACGGTACCGAATACCCCGTTCGTGAAACATCAAAACTCTCAATTCGAAAAAGCGATAATTGCGGAGTAAATATGATAATCCGTCAAGTTGGGATTGAAAATGTCCGCCAGTATATTGTGGGACTAGGGGGGAAAGTATACTACGGAAAACGTCATCGTTCCTGCCCGTATGATATGGCTTTGGTCGCTCAGGATTTGTATAAGCACTACCTTGAAAATGAAGATGTTTACGGTGAATTGATAAACAATTTGGAAAATACCGATTGGAGCGACAGAATAGATGCCAAACTTCCTCCAGAAATAAAGGTTGCACACAAAATAGGAAATCAGACAAAAACAGCAAACGATGTTGGCATTGTATTTGGAAAGCATCCATATGTTCTTTCAATCATGACTGAAGATGTTGATTTTGGTACTGCTTGTAATAATATCGCAAGCTTGTCAAAGAAAATATTTGACTTTGAGGAAGCCTATGCTTCGAATATATCCGAGAAGTAAATACAATTATTCAAGCCCAATAATTATTGTTTTCTAATATAATTTACAGTCAGCTTTAAAACTATTTGCAGCTTATTTATACAGTATTATATAAATAAGCTGTTTATATGTCCAGACAAATTATATAAAAACTTTGTATAATGAATTATCATAAAATAGAAGGAAGTTGGTTTTCTTAATGGAGGATTTGATACTCAATTCGATACACAGCATTATAAATGGAAATCCTGTGATAACATACATATTTTTCTTCTTCTCGGGAGTTCTCCAGTTGGTTTTCCCTCCTTTCCCGTCAGATGTAATAATTATTTTCGAAGGATACCTTACTACAATAGGTTCTTATTTCAATTTTTTTATGGTGCTGTTGGTATCAGTTATAGGTAGTCTCGTCGGATCAATATTGGTATACTGGTTCGGATATAAAAAGGGAGACGAGGTTCTCAGATACAAACTGGTGTTGAAATATATTGATGAGAAGCATATAAAGAGGTCAGAAAAGGTTTTTCATAAGTATGGTAAGTACGGATTGATTATTAGTAAGTTCATCCCAGGAACAAGTTCAATAATGGTTCTATTCTCAGGGGTTTTCAAGGTTAAAAAAAGAATCTATTTTACTTATATAGTATTTTCTATCGTTTTACAGCAGATTATTTATCTTATGGTTGGTAGGGTAATCGGACACAATATTGAACATGTCAAAGACTTTCTTTCTATATTCAATATAGCGGCAGTAGCAACTCTAGCAGTCCTTTGCATAATTGGTTATATTATTTATAAAATCAGGAAGAACAAGAAGAAAAAGTAGTCTGACTAAAGTGCTTTAACATAAGCTTTTATTTTTTCAAAGCTCTCTTCGCTGATAACATGCTCAATACGGCATGCATCCTCTGAAGCAGTATCGTATGAAACACCCAGTGCTTTTACAAGGTATGTTGTTATAAGCTCATGTCTTTCATAAACCTCATTAGCCTTGAGCATACCCTTATCGGTTAATTGAATCTGACCGTCTGCCCCCATAATAATGTAATCTGATTTTTTTAGAATACTCATAGCACGGCTAATACTAGCTTTTGAATAGCCTAATTCTCGAGCTATATCAATAGAACGGACATTTCCGTTTTTTTTCTTAAGTAATAATATTGTTTCTAAATAATCTTCACCCGAAGCATGAATCATAAGTCTGGCTCCTCACTGGAATTATCGTTCAGTTAATTATAGTATATACAATTAAATTTATCAACAACAGGATATCTATACGAAATTTGGAATATATATATTGACAGGGGGCAGTTAGCCATGGTAAACTATACCTAAGTTAGCCTTGACTAACATAAAATATAAACTAGTTAGTAAATGCTGACTATTTTTTTATTGCGTGTAGTTAGCATAAGCTAACATATGTAATTACATATAACATTTAATGTGTCGGTCGTAAATTATTAGATAATAGTGATTAAGATGGAAATATTAAGATAACAAGGAGGAGATATTATGCCGCTTACATTTGCTAGAACAGGGGAAGAAAACTATATTAAAAAGATTGTTGGCAAGGATGAGACTAAGCGATTTCTCGAAAGCCTCGGATTTATAGTTGGAGGAAGCGTAACAGTTATATCTGAATTAGGCGGAAATATGATTCTAAGCGTTAAAAATTCAAGAGTGGCTCTTGACAAGACTATGGCGAGCAGGATTGTAATCTAGTAGGAGGAAGCAAATATGAAAACACTTAAAACCACTAATACCGGGGAAAGCGTAACAGTTATCAAACTCGAAGGTGAAGGTGCTACCAGAAGAAGAATTATGGATATGGGAATAACGAAGGGATCTACGGTTGTTGTAAGAAAGGTTGCTCCCTTGGGAGATCCTATTGAAATTACAGTTAGAGGCTATGAATTATCCTTAAGAAAAGCCGATGCTGAAAAAATAATCGTCGAATAAAATAATATCAATTTCTTGGTATCAAATTGATTAATTTTATATAGTTATTCTTTATTTTTAGATTATGGTTAGCATATGCTAACATATTATGGAGGATGTAAACAATGGCAATAAAAGTAGCTCTTGCAGGGAATCCTAACTGTGGAAAAACAACTATGTTTAATGAATTAACCGGAAGTTCTCAATACGTTGGAAACTGGCCTGGTGTTACAGTCGAAAAAAAGGAGGGAAAGTTAAAGGGCCGCAAGGATGTAATTATAATGGACCTTCCTGGTATATATTCTCTATCCCCCTATACTCTTGAAGAGGTCATAACGCGGAATTATCTTTTAGATGAAAAACCTGATGTGATTATTAATATAGTTGACGCATCAAACATTGAGAGAAATCTGTACCTGACTACCCAATTAGTAGAAATCGGCATTCCAACAATTGTAGCTTTGAATATGATGGACGTAGTGGAGAAAAACGGAGATAAAATCAATGCTGCTCAGCTTTCAAAGGAGTTAGGCTGTACTGTAATTGAGACTTCGGCAGTAAAGGGTAAGGGACTTAAGGAGCTTATCACTGAAGCTGTTCAACTTGCCGGCAGCGGTATAAAGACTCAGGCACAGCATAAGTTTGATACTGAAGTTGAAACTGCTATTAATATGATTGCAGGTCTTATAGATGTTAGGGTGAAAGATACGTCTGAAATAAAATGGTACTCTGTGAAGCTTTTTGAAAGGGATGAAAAGGTCATTGAAAAGCTTAGGCTTGAAGCTGATATCTCAGAGGAAATCAATAATATTATCAAAGCATGCGAAGAACAGCAGGATGATGATTCTGAAAGTATTATTACCAACGAAAGGTATAATTACATAGGAAAGATAATTCAAAAGTGCTATAAAAGAAGTAGTAAGGGAATGACCGTTTCAGATAAAATAGATAGAATAGTTACAAACAGGTGGCTGGCTCTGCCCATTTTCTTCTCCGTATTATGGGTTATATACTATATATCAATTACCTCAGTTGGAGATTTGACCATTGGTTGGGTTGAAAGCTTTTTTGGCTGGATTCAGGGTGGAGTTGAGACTGGACTGACAAACCTTGGCGCATCGGAGTGGGCTCTGGATCTTATTGTGAACGGTATTGTCGGCAGCATTTCAGCCATATTTATTTATGTACCGCAGTTGATGATTTTATTCCTCTTCATGTCTCTGCTTGAAGATAGCGGTTATATGGCAAGAGTGGCCTTCATAATGGACAGAATATTCAGAAAGTTCGGGCTGTCAGGTAAATCTTTTATTCCCATGCTTATCGGAACAGGTTGTTCAATACCTGGTATCATGGCCAGCAGAACAATTGAGAACGAGAAGGACAGAAAAATGACCATATTGTTAACACCGTTTATTCCGTGTGGAGCTAAGCTTCCGGTGTTTGCTATGTTTATTGCCATGATGTTTCCGAATGAAACCTGGGTAGGCCCGTCGATTTATTTAATTTCAATTTGCATGGTAATTCTGTCAGGGATTATCTTAAAGAGAACAAAAAGATTTGCTGGTGATCCGGCGCCTTTTGTAATGGAGCTGCCTAATTACAAGCTGCCCAGGTTAAAGGGCGTAATAAATCACATGTGGGAAAAGGCGAAATCCTTTGTTAAAAAGGCAGGTACTGTTATATTCGTGGCATGTACAGTTTTGTGGGTTATGCAGAATTTCAGCTTCGGCTTTGAATATGTTGGAGCTGATAAGATAGATGAAAGCATGCTGGCTTCTATTGGCCATGCAATAAGATGGATATTTATACCTCTTGGTTTTGGTGACAGTTGGGCGCCTGTTGTTGCATCACTTACAGGGCTTGTTGCAAAAGAAGTGGTAGTTGCTACCTTTGCATCAGTCGGTTCTGTGGTTCCCATATCCTTTACCCAGGTATCAGCCTTCGCTTTTATGATGTTTACACTATTTGCAGCACCATGCTTTGCTGCTATAGGCTCTATGAAAAAAGAATTTGGGAGCTGGAAATCAACTATTTTTGCAGTAGGCTATCAAACTGGTACAGCATATGTAGTCGCTTTTCTGGTAAATACCATAGGAAACCTTATTTTAAAGGGGACTAATGCTGTACAACCAAAAGCACTGGATATATCACTTATGGAAACATCGGCTGAAAATGCGGTTATTAACGTTGATATCGTATTGATTGTGTTTGGAGTATTATTAGCTGCGGCTATTGTTGTGGGGATTGTCGGGAAAGTGAAGGGCATGAAGAAATATGCCGAAGTAGCCCGTTAAGATAAAGAGAAGAAGTAGCATATTAAGAAGTCGGAAATATTACGTTAAGATACTGAGATGTTATTTATTTGGCTAGCGTGCGTTATACTTCTACACGTAAATAGGAGGTACTATGATTGATTATATAATAATTGGAGTGGTATGCGTTGTACTTTTTTTCGCTATCAGGAAAATAGCTAAGAATCATAAGAAGGGCAGCTGCTGTGGGTGCTCGGGCTGCGAGAAGACTGACAGCTGCAGCTCTGAGAAATATTAAATATATTATTATATGAAGTAAAGTGATATTATCAGAGGTTGGTGCCAACTCTGGATAGATCGTTAGATTATTAAAGAGATCAATATAAATTTTGGTCTCTTTTTTTACTTTATTACCAGAGTTTATATGTATAATACCAAAAATTGTTGACAATGCATTTTATTTGCAGGAGGATATTAATATGTTTCAAGGAATGATTACCAAAAAACAGCTGAAAAAATATCAGTAACTTTTTTCAGCAAGCTAACAATGATTGGTGATATAAGGGAACATGTTTTTAAAATATAAAAGAAAGGTGATTTAGTATTGAAAAATGTATTAATATTCCTCATATCATTTATATTTCTTACAATAAGTGGTTGTAGTAATATAACATTTATGAAAGACAGTAATTTTACTTCAAATGTAGACCAAGCAGATACTACCGGTATTAAGCTCATTGGAGCATCTGATTTTATAGTTTCAGATGGTTCACATAGTTTCAGATTGGATTTACCGTATAAGGAATTTACATATTATAAACCTGAGGAAAGGAGTGATAACAACTATGTTGGTGAAGTAATCGCTGATGATTATGTTTATAAAACTTATATGCACAAATATCCTGATTTCGATATATATGTATCAAACTTAAATTATAATCATAAAAACAGAAGTTTCGATGAGTATTACATAACTCAAATTACTCTGAAGAATTCCAATATGAAGACCTCAAGAGGAATAACACTTGGCTCCAAAGCAGTTGATGTGTATAACACATATGGCAGCGGAGAAAAAACAAATGTTGATGGTGAAGAAAACCTGAGCTATAAATTCGAAGATATGGAGTTGTTGTTTGTTATTGATAAAAATCAGAACGTGAAAGAACTTGTCCTATTGATTAAATCTGAGATTGAATGAATAATTTCCTGTAAAAAAGCAGTATCCAGCATTTCAAAGCTCCGGATACTACTTTTTTTCTTGCTGGCTTTGGGTTCAACTCAAGGTTATTTTAAAGGCTTTGTGAACATTTGAGTCCAGTACTTCACTCCGGTCTTTGACGTTGCCTGACCGACACCAATATTAGTATAGGTGTTACTCAGGATATTTGCCCTGTGTCCGGGTGAATCCATCCATCCTTTCATAACTTCAGCAGGTGTTTTCTGTCCATATGCGATGTTTTCACCTGCAGAAGAGAATTTTATCCCGAAGTTCTCCATCATCATGAAGGGAGACCCGTAAGTGGGTGAGGTATGGGAGAAATACCCTTTACTGATCATATTCCGGCATTTGATTCTTGCAACTTTAGATATTTGAGCATTCAAGGTCAATTTTTGCAGTCCCCTTTTAGATCTTTCAACATTAACAAGTCTCGCTACTTCCTTTTCATAATCCGAAATAGTACCTTGAGACGGTATAGTTAGTTTTTGACCGGGTTTGATCAATTTTGCATTTTTAATCTGGGGGTTGCTTGACATAAGCCTGCTAACCGTGGTATCGTACTTTGCAGCTATTCCGGATATAGTGTCACCGGGTTTAACAGTATAAGTAGCTTGAGCATATACTGAAGCTGTCAGCAAACTAAAAATTAATGCTGTAGTTATTAATAATTTTTTCAATTCATTATCACCTCAGTGTTATTATTTGAATTAGATTAATCAATATTACTGACAATTACTTGAAAAAACAGAGCAATATACCATGAAGCCGTTATAATCCTTTTAAACTGATTGTTAAGAAACTGTTTACAAATAATTAACAAGGTTTTAGTTGACGTTTTATAATTTGCATAATAGACTATTAATATTGCAGCATTTCTTAAAATAGTATAGAAATCAATAGTATATAAGTTACATAATTGAGGCTAACGAGTATTAACAATCGGAGGATAAATGGATATAGTATTAACACTTGTAGACTTTATAATTAATCTTGATGAGCATCTAACAGAATTAATAAAATATTTTGGTGGATTGGTGTACGTTATTTTATTCCTGATTGTTTTTTGTGAAACCGGTCTTTTTGTTACTCCATTTTTACCTGGAGATTCATTGATATTTGTAGTGGGAGCGCTGGCTGCGGCGGGAGCTTTAAATCTAGGTCTGATAACAATAGTCCTAATAGCAGCGGCAATAATTGGTGATACAGTTAACTATCATATAGGAAAGTATTTGGGACCTAAAATCTTTAAAAAGCAAGATGTAAAGTTTTTAAACAAAAAGCATTTGGATAAAGCACATGAGTTTTATGAAAGACATGGTGGAAAGACAGTTATTATTGCAAGATTTATACCGATAATCAGAACCTTTGCACCTTTTGTAGCTGGCATGGGTAGTATGGCGTATGGTAGGTTCATTTTATATAATATTTTGGGAGGAGTGTCCTGGGTATCCATCTGCATTTTTGCTGGATATTTCTTTGGAAATATTCCTATAGTAAGTGAAAACTTTTCTTTAGTTGTAATTGCAATAATATTAATTTCTTTATTGCCGGTATTGATTAGCTGGCTGAGCAACCGGAAGAAAAAAACCACGACATAATATCCGGACATCATATGGATACAGAGGGAGTAACGGTCTGTAGCAAATACAGAGGATACATCGTCATTACGGCTTTACAGCCCGGTATATCTAGAAAATCGTGAGACTCTGAAACAAAACTTTTTTAGTTTTGTTTCAGAGTCTTTTTATATATATATAACAATTATTAGCTAAATTAAAAAAATGGAGGACAATTTATGTCGACAAAAAAAGCACTTCTTTGGGTTTTATTCTGGATAAGCTTAGCCATGATATTTAATGTGGGGGTCTACTTTTTTATGGGTTCGGAAAAAGCCCTCGAATTCTTAGGAGGCTTTGTTATTGAGAAGAGTCTAAGCGTAGATAATCTGTTTTTGTTTATTTTAGTATTCAGCAGTTTTGGCATAAGGCCGG
Organism: Bacillota bacterium; assembly: GCA_023431385.1. Classification (GTDB taxonomy): domain Bacteria; phylum Bacillota; class Clostridia; order Acetivibrionales; family DSM-1351; genus Ruminiclostridium. Next base: position 43,906 of record JAEYWA010000117.1, read on the forward strand.
AATATCAGAGAAGAGTACTGAACTATGGAATTGCAGGGGCTTTAATATTAAGGCTAATATTTGTTTTACTCGGAGTAACAATTGTTAATAAGTTTCATTGGATGCTGTATATTTTTGGAGCAATCCTTATCATCAGTGGAATAAAAATGATGTTCGGGAATGAAAATAATGATGTAAAAGACAGTAAAATAATTAAGCTTTTGAGGAAGATTATACCTGTTACAGATAAGCTGGAGGGACAGAGATTCTTTATTAGAAAAAATAATATTCTATATGCAACCCCTTTATTTGCGGTATTGATTGTAATAGAATTTACAGATATTATTTTTGCCGTAGATTCCATACCAGCAATTTTTTCAATTACAACAGACCCTTTTATAGTCTACACCTCTAACATTTTTGCAATATTAGGCCTCAGAAGCATGTATTTTGTACTGGGGAATCTTCATGAAAAGTTCAAATATGTTAAATACGGTGTTGCCCTGATTCTCACATTTACAGGAGTCAAATTATCACTATTGATGTTTGATGTAAAAATACCGATTGAGCTCTCATTAACGGTAATTATGTCTATCCTTGTATTAAGTATAATTACGTCGGTTCTTATTAACCGAAAGGTTGTATGTGTCAAGGAGTTAAAAGAATAACTTTTGATTTTGACTCGAGAACCTCATCAAGTCATTATTTAAATCAGTATTTAATCAGTATAGGTATGTTATCTAAATATTTTATTATTGAAAAAATATTCATTAATTGAGGAGTATCGTAAATTACTTAAAGTATTAGCGATGCTCCTTTATTATGTTTAAAATACTATTGACGAATTAGCAAAAGAAGGCTAATATAAATATATAACTAATTAGCTATATGTATATGTGGGGTGACTTTTTGAATAAAACGTTTAAAGCTTTAAGTGATCCAACTCGAAGAGAAATATTAAAATTGCTGTCAGAGCATGACCTGTCTGCAAATGAAATTGTATCTCATTTCAATATGTCTCAGCCATCCATATCGAAGCATCTGGAGATATTAAAACAGGCAGAATTGGTTACTGCTGAAAAAAAAGGACAATTTGTTATATATTCAATTAATATATCAGTATTACAGAGTGTTCTTGGAAGCTTTCTTCAGCTATTTGAAAAAGGAAAAGAGGAGAAATAAAAATGAATAAATCTAATTGGAATTTAACTAATATATTCTTATTATCAGCTTCAATATTAATTATTCTGATAAGTATTTTTTTCAAAGATCAGAACACTGCTACGGCAATTGTGTTTGCGTTTTTGATAATTGTATTTATTGTAATCGACCTTCAGGCCCCTAGGATTGCTAAGTTATCAAAGGACAATCCTAAAATAAAGACTCTGAGGCTGGTCAATCGTATTACAGCATCAGTGGTATTAATTGTTGCGATATTTATGATACTTAAGCCGTTTGAAGGTAAAATTCCCAAAAGTACTTCCGAAATACTTATAGTTGCAGCAGTGTCATTGTTCATGATGACTTTTGGTAATATAGCTCCTAAAATACCCTTTAATAGATATGTTGGCTTAAGGCTACCCTGGACAGTCAGCGATGAGGATACCTGGAAATTGGCTCATAGATATGTTGGCTACTCGGCATTTCCACTTGCGATAACTCAGTTTGTCCTTGCTTTTTTTATAAGCTCAGAGACCGTCGTTCCAATATGTGTTATTCTTTGGGTTGCCATACCGGGTATACGGTCTGGAATATTCTATTATAACAAATATAAAAGGCTCTTTTAATTACTGTTCCGACTATAAATTATTGAGAGTAACAATTAATAAACTGTTGACATAAAATATTTTGAGGTGATTATTTATGCCAAACCAACCACATAGTCATAGATACGGAGGAGAAACCTCCTATGATGCCGGTCATGTTCACGAATATATGGGGCAAACGAGTACAAATCGTGATGAAGAAGGCCATATTCACTATTTTGAAGGTGTAACCTCATTTGCAGATGGTCATATCCACTATTATAATGATTCAACTGGCCCTGCAATTTATTTTAATGGGGGACATTATCATAATTATAGAGGAAGAACAATGATAGCAGACCGACATACTCATCTTTACTCAGGAAGAACCTCAGTTTTCAGGGAATGAGGAAGAGCAATCAGGTAAATTAAATATATAAATCAGTAATAAGCTGCAAATAGTATAATTACTGTAAATTTTCGGCCAGAATTCTATTATGTTAAAGAATCTGGTTTTTTATTGCCTTGGAGAGCATATATTTTGAAAAATATTGTAGCAAAATGGCCTATTCCTGTTATCATATGTTACAAATTATGTTAACCATTCATATTATATATTAGAATTTGTATTAAGGAGTATACAGTATGAGGAGACGTAAAAGGAAAAGGAAGCATCAACAAAGCAGCAGTTCATCAGATAAAAATATGGCTCCTGAAATTAAAAATGTCAAGAATCAAGCACATAAACAAATTATTGAAGAAAATGATGATGAAATATTGAGGAAAAAAAAGCATAAAAAATACCCTAAAAAAAAACTAACTATTTGGGACGGTATAATTTTATTTTTACTGCTAATGGAAAATGGAATGCTGGATGAATTTTTCACAATGGATGAATTTGAGGAAATTAATGAAGACTTAGATTATCAAGATTTCAATATTTTTAAACCTAACTCAAAAAAAACCAACAACAAGCACACAAATAGAGAACCTAATACTGTAAATACTAGTTCAAGCGAAGTAACCAGTAATATAGATGATAAATCTGTTGCTGATGTTACAAATTATTATGATTTAGATTATCTATCAGAAGATTAAATATTTTAAGTAAAAATTAATTTTTAATCCCTTATGTAAGTTGATGATATTATAACATTTTCCTGAATGTTCTTTGAATTAAATTTTAAAATCAACACATATTAGAAAATGTTATAGGAGAGAACTATGCTAAAGGTTATTAATAAAACAATTTATAGTATCTTATTATTTTTTATGCTGCTATTTTTTGTGTCATCATTCTTTATAAGGGCTAAATACAATTATTTTATCTATGGTGACAGACCAGTACTAACACCTCAGAAACCGGGTATATTTTTTCTGCTGATTCCAGTAATTCTAATAATAGGATTCCTTCTTTATAATATATGTCTTAAGCTTGAGAGGTTTAATAGTAGATTAATAGTATCTGCGGCTCTCCTACTTTCATTTTTATTGCAGCTAGGCTTTATTCTCGCTTTTCCGAGATTACCTACAGATGATTCAATGATTGTCCATACTATTGCATTAAATATGTTATACAAGAAAGACTATTCCTCATTCAACCTATGCGGCTATCTCCATATGTTTCCGTTTAATTACGGTATGGTGCTGTATATCATGACATTGCTAAAGCTTTTTCCAGACAAATACCTTATAATAAAAATATTTAACATATGTTTTTCTCTTATAACTACGTTGATGATCTATAAGATAAATAAATTAATCAGCTGTAAATCTGGTGAAAAGGATTATGGAATTATATTCTTTGCGGCAACCTATATCCCCGGTATATTTATGAGCAATCTCATATATAACGACACTATATCCACTGCTTTTTTTACCTGTTCAATATATTTTATGATTAAATTTGTAAAAACCAGGGCTATCAAGTATTTGGTAATTTCTTCATTTTTGTTAGCAATAGGTAATTATTTTAGAAGTATCGGCTTAATAATTCTCATAGCGTCCATTATGTACATTATTTTAAATATAAATACCCTTAAACCGAAGCTAATATCAGCAGCTGTAGTTATACTGATTTTATCGATTAATATTCCGGGCTTTACCCAAAACTATTATTTACAGAAGGCAAATATTATTAGCGGGTCTGTTAAGGAGAATTCTGCACCTGTACATATGTGGCTGAACATGGGGTTAAATTTCGAAAAAATTGGCTTTTGGGATGATTTCAGAAGTTATAGGATTTATTGTGTTGACGCCGGACACAATAAGCAACAAAGTGAAAAGTTATTCAAGGAATCAATAATAAGAAAAGCATCAAATGCAACTATTGGAGAATTACTATCGCATTACTATAAAAAACTCCTCTGGACTTGGACTGAGGGTACTTATCAGATTGAAAGATATGGACTGGGTAATGATGTTAACACTGTGGGGGGGAAAAGACCAAGACACGGTGGCTACGAATACAGAACCTTTGCAACCAGCTTATTTAAAGATGATTCCATATACAGGAGCGGAATGAATTGGCTGCTGTATACCATCAACTTTCTTATGTATGTATTTATCATTTTCGGATTACTTGAAGAAATATTATCACAAAAATTCGATCAATTGTTATTGGTGTTAATTGTTCTTGGAATAATGGCTTTCTATCTTGTTTGGGAGATAAAATCCCGATACTTATATCCGATATATCCCATCTTAATTATTCTTTCCTATCAAGGCTTCAAAAGGGCACATTCATTTATTTTTACATGTAAAAGTAAATGAAGTCTGAGTTTAAGAGTTCAAAACATAATATTTCACAAAATTTTCTTTTAAAAAGTGAACAAAATCAATATGATAAAAGTATAACAATTAGAACATTCAAAAAGAAGGTGATGAGGCTGGGGGATACCAATGAAAACCTGGTAACTGCTGCCAGGGAGGGTAATAGACATGCTATGGCTCAATTATTACAGGCAAATTATAGTATAGTATTGAAATATTGCCTGAAGCTTACCCTCAATAGAGAAGAAGCCCAGGACATCACGCAGGAAGTGATGGTCAGGGCAGTAGAAAAAATAAGACTCTATGATGAAAGAAAGGCTTCTATTAGTACATGGCTGATAAGCATAGCGAAGAATATATGGCTGACAGGAATAAAGCGAAAAAAATTTTTTGACAATTATTGCAGTACTCTATCACTACCTGAAGACTACACCAATGAAATTGATAATTTGTTTAGTAACGATGATTTAATTCAGGCAGTTAACAAGCTTTCTCCAAAGCTTAAAGCGCCTCTGGTACTAAAATATAACTTTGACTATTCTTACGAAGCCATAGCAAAAACTCTTGGAATACCAACTGGAACCGTTAAATCCAGAATATCGAATGCTATAAAATATATTGGAAGGGAGCTGGAAAACTTTGAACAAGGATGAAAAAATTGATGATGAATTAAAGGAAATCTCAAAGAAGATAGAAGATATTGCTGTAGGAACACCTGATTTAATAACTATAGTTAACTTTGTATCGGATGAACAGGGTCGGATTGCAGCCAGCAATAATAGACAACTTGCAATGTTCAGCTGTACTGCACTGGCTATCATTGCAGTACTGGTCATAGTTTATCAAATGTCAGCACTGGCATTTATAATTATCCATGGATTGCTGTTGACAGTTCCTGTGGTGCTGCTTCTTTTAATGAGGAGGAGAAGAAATGAGCTTATATGAACTTTTAGATAATCCTCCAGTCTGGTTAGTAGTAATTATTGTTTTATTCGTCTTCTGTCAGGGTGTATGGATGTTCTTAGATGCGCAGAAAAGAGGAAGGTTCCCTTGGCTGTGGGGGATATGGGGAATATCAAACTTTCCCCTTCCGCTAATTGTATACTATTTTACAGTAATTAGAAAAGATAGAAAGAGGTAAAAGATGCTTATAATAAAAAACCTATCAAAAACATATAAAAATGGTAAAAAGGCAGTGGATACATTATCACTCGAAGTACATCCGGGGGATATATTCGGCTTCATAGGTCATAATGGCGCCGGTAAAACCACAACAATAAAATGTGTTACCGGACTTTTGGATTTTAATCAGGGAGAAATATTTGTTGGCGGAAAATCAATTAAAACTCATGATATCGAGTGTAAAAGGACTATGGCTTATATTCCCGACAATCCCGACCTGTACGAAAATATGACTGGTATCCAGTACCTGAACTTTATTGCAGATATATTCACAGTACCCAAAAAGGAGAGAGAAGAGGCAATAAAAAAATATTCGGATGCCTTTGAACTAACCTCTAGCCTGGGAGATTTAATTTCGGCTTATTCTCACGGTATGAAGCAGAAGCTGGCCTTAATATCGGCTTTCATTCATAACCCAAGTCTGTTAGTTCTGGATGAACCCTTTGTGGGACTTGACCCAAAGGCATCCCATACTCTCAAGGGATTCATGAAAGAGTTGTGTGATAATGGAGGAGCTATATTCTTTTCTACTCATGTGCTGGAGGTGGCAGAAAAGCTCTGTAGTAAGATAGCTATAATCCAGTCAGGAAAACTCGTAGCCTGCGGAAGGACTGATGAGGTTAAAGGCGACAGTTCCCTTGAAGAATTATTTTTGGAGTTGATAAATCATGAATAATACAATGCTTCTTATAAAATCGCAATTAATAAATTCGTCAGGTATAAATAAATTACAGAAAAGCATGTCAAAGGGCGAAAGACTAAAGGCTGGCCTTTTTGCCGGTATGATACTTTTTGTTATATTAATAATATTTTCGCAGATGACTTTGTATGCCTGGGTAATATCTGATTTTCTTGTAGAAAGGGATATGAAGGATGTACTGATAATAATCGGTGTAGCCCTGTCAATGCTGTTATGTCTTTTTATGTCCATATATAAGGGAACAGGATATTTGTTTGCATTTAAGGATTTTGACCTGCTAATGTCCCTGCCTGTATCCAGGACGGCTATATTAGTCAGTAAACTGTTTATGATAGTTATTACAAATATAGGCTTATCTTTGCTTTTGGGTTTTCCGTACCTGATGGTATACGGAATCAAGACTTCTCAGGGCGCTGCGTACTATCTGGCAGCGTTATTGATACTGACCCTGTCCAGCTTGGTTCCGTTAACCTTGGGATCACTGCTGTCTCTGTTACTGGGAAAGATATCTTCAAAATCAAGGCATACAAATCTGCTCTTAATAATTGGATCTTTTGTAGTACTTGCATTATTTATGGTTGGGATGTTTTCACTAAATTCACTTACAACTTCAAAAATCGAAAATCTCGTTAACTCTGTCAGAGCGTTAAAAGTAATTTATTATCCATTTGGACTATATACCGATACCCTTGCGAATTTAGATATTGTTTCATTGCTAATATTTTCTTTAATATCTATTATAGTTTTTGCAGCCTTTATCCTGCTCTTTTCGAAGAGTTTTAAAGCCATAAATTCAAGTATGCAGGAAAAGTATAAGGCCTCAAACTACAAAATGACCGAGCTTAATGTACAGACAACAGCTGTGGCATTATTAAAAAAAGAGTTGAGTTTTTATTTTTCATCCTATATATATGCCATAAATACCGGCTTTGGAGCTATTATGATGCCGCTATTAACCGTGTTGTTTATTATTAACGGCTCAAAGCTTACATCTATGCTTAATATTATGCAGATTAATATCCCGATCTCTCTTTTGGTAACCCTGGCTATGACAATGTGTGTATCGCTGACCTGCACGACATCACCATCAATTTCACTCGAAGGAAAAAATCTTTGGATAATAAAGTCATTGCCTATAAAGGTAATATATATTTTTAACAGTAAAATACTGCTGAATATTGTTGTAACTGCACCGATACTTGTAATATGCTCTACAATACTGGCTGCAGCCTTCAGATTTACCTTTGTCGAATACCTGCTGTGTATTGCTGTTGGTCTCTGCTATTGTGGATTCATAGCCGTAATGGGACTTATAATAAATCTCCACTTTCCAAAGCTTGAATGGAATACACAGGTTACGGTGGTAAAGCAGAGTGCCAGTGTATTAATAGCGGTATTCTCAGGTTTTATATATATATTAATTCCTGTTGGAATATATGCTGCCGTTATGCCGTCAAATCTGATTATTTTCCAGTCATTATGGTTTGTAGTTGCGGTTTTATTAAATATATTAGCATACACATATTTAAAGGGCAGGGGAGTGGTTTTATTTAAGGGGTTATAGTATATAAAATTGGATAAAATAATGAATGCATAACATCTTATTTCACTGTCATTGTGGAGTAAGATGTTTTTTCACATTTAATTAAAATGTATTTGATGCTATAATCTTTTATAGATCATTTTTTAAACTGATAAAATTCCGTCTATACGAATTATTTCTAATCAGCGGGGCATAAAGGCTCTTAACACCCCGCAATACTTGTTTACATAAGGAGATACTGTTGGGTAAAAGATTATTTATAACAGAAAAACCATCTGTAGCAGCAAGTTTTGCCAGTGTTCTAGGACTTGAAATTTCTAAAAGTGATAGAGGCAGAGGATTTGCGGAGAATAGTGATACAATCGTCTCCTGGTGCTTCGGACATCTTGTAACTATGGCATATCCGGATGCTTATGACTCAAAATATAAGGAATGGAAAATAGAGCATCTGCCAATAATCCCTACTGAATACAAATATAATGTTATAGATCAACGAGGTGTCGGAAAACAGTTTAATATAATACAGCAATTAATGCTCAGGGA
>JAEYWA010000159.1 GCA_023431385.1 Bacillota bacterium
ACGGTAAGAGCATGTGGGCTTACCAGTTCTCCGGTTATTGGAGGGATGTAGGTACCATACAAGCCTTCTGGGAGTCAAATATGGATCTTGTAAGCAGAGTTCCTGAGTTTAACCTTTATGACCCCGAGTGGAAAATATATACTCCAAACCCTGTCAAGTCTGCACATTATATCGGTCCTAACGCATGCGTAAAGAAATCCATGATAGCTGAAGGCTGCGAGGTACTGGGAACGGTAATTAATTCTGTTCTGTTCCCGGGAGCAGTGGTGGAAGAGGGGGCATTTGTAGAAGACTCAATAATAATGTCAAATTCAGTTGTAAAGAAAAATACCTCAGTTAAGAGGTGCATCATCAGCGAATGGGTAACCGTCGGTGAGAATTGCAAGCTTGGAGAGGGTGAGGATATACAGAACGAATATAAACCTGGAATATATAATTCCGGCATAACTGTAGTCGGTGAGGAGGCTAATATTCCGGCCGGTGCAGTTATAGGTAAAAATGTTATGATAGATATCGGTGCTAGTGAAGAGGACTTTACAACACTAACTGTTGAGTCCGGCAAAAGTGTATTCAAAGGTGGTGTTCGAGAATGAAAAATGTAATGGGTATAATTTTGTCAGGGGGAAAAAGCACCAAGTTGAAGGAGCTCTCCACAATGAGATCAACACCTGCTGTGCCTGTGGGGGGGAAATACAGAGCAGTAGATTTTGTTCTATCCAATATGGTAAATTCGGGTATAACAAATGTCGGTGTTATAACACAATACAGCTTCAGGTCACTAATGGATCATCTAGGCTCAGGAAAGGAATGGGACCTGGACAGAAAAACCGACGGACTGTTTGTCTTTCCCCCGTTTTTGTCAGATGAGAGCTCGGGTTGGTACAGGGGTACTGCAGATGCCATGTACAACAACCTTACCTTCCTAAAAAGAAGTAATGAGGAGTATGTTGTCATATCTCAGGGAAATTGTGTATATACAACAACCTTTGACAAGATGCTGGAAGCTCATAAGGAAACCGATGCTGATATAACCATTATGTATCGCGAAATGAATGACGTACCTATTGATGAGCTTACAAACATGGGGATACTTCAGGTTGACAGTACCCAAAGAGTTGTAGATTTTCAGGAAAAGCCCATGAATCCAAATACTCTTTTAGGTTCACTGGGTACCTACATGATTAAAAGGGAACTGCTTATATCTCTGCTGGAAGAGAGTGTTGCCCATGGTTATTACGACTTTGTAATGGACATTATTATTAAAATGATTAACAAGCTGAAAATATACGGTTACAAGTATAATGGTTACTGGAGAAGCATTTCCTCAGTACAGATGTATTACAAGTGCAATATGGAATTGTTGAATCCGGCTATAAACAAGGAATTGCTGGGCTCGGCAAAGGTTTTTACAAAGGTTAAGGATGAGGCACCTGCTAAATATAATGAAGAGGCAGAGGTAAAGAATTCGATTATCGCCGATGGCTGCATTATCGAGGGGAAAGTTGAAAACAGCGTTCTTTTCAGGGGTGTAACAGTAAAGAAAGGTGCTGTTGTGAAGGACAGCATTATTATGCAGGGCAGTGTGGTTGAGGAAAATTCGACCCTGAACTACGCGATTCTTGATAAGAGTGTAACCCTGTCTAAAAATAGATGCCTGAAGGGTGAAGAGACCTGGCCAATTATTATTGGAAAGAATGTAATTGTGTAAAAGCAGTGAATAGTGAAAGAGTAAATGTAAATGGTTAAGGAAGGCTTACTTCACAAATCTGAGTTAGTTTTAAAAGAGAATAAATAACTAACAAATAATTAAATATATAATAGTAAATAGGGTCTGCTAATGAAGCAGGCCTGAATTTTTTATAAGGTTAATAGTTTAATGTGACAACTTTCTTCCTTCTCCTTATGCACTTCTACTCCTTCTCTGCTTCCAAAAAGCTTGTTCCAAACATAATCATCAGCGGCATAACCGGCAAATGATACCTCGATTGAACCTCAAGGAGTAAATAGGACAGGAAAATCCCCCCGAATATCATTAGAATAATCAACGCATTATAATTTTTTTCTCTAAGACTATAAAAACATGAACAAATTGCCAAAACAATAATTAAAATGTAAAAAGCTTGAGAAATGCCATAAAATGCTCTAGGATATGCTTTGACGGAGGTCTCTATTCCTGACTCCCCTATCGGTGTTGTGCTCCAGTAGTAACCATAGTTTTCGTTTCCCCAAAGCTTGTCAATCTTTCTGTAAAAAAGACCGGGAAGTTTTAATGGGTCGGAAGTAATTCTGTCCATAGCTATTTTGTGGGCTTCATTATGTACCCTGTCAATATCATAATTGTTCCTTTCAATTATGCTGAAATCCTCGTTGTTGAACATTCCGCTTGACTTTTGGTTTGTACCAATCATTAGGTTAAAGCCTGAGTCGGACTTTGTCACATTTACTCCGGTAACACTTTGAACAGGAAGGTTGATAAGATTAATTACAATATAATAGCTTGCGAACACCAGTAAAACGGATTTTAGCTTAAGGCCAAAGCTAGCTGGTAAATCTGAACGATATCTTTTAAATAGCAGAATATATACTGCAAATACCGGTAACAGAAGCATTGCCATAGGACGTATCAGCTGGGCCAGGGCTATAAGTAGACCAATTGCCATAAGAATAAGATTTCCGTTGGTTACCTCATAATTTTTAAAGTTATATTTTTTTATGAATTTAAGAATTAATACTGTAGCTCCTGTAAAGAGCACCAAAAACAAGTGCTCGGAGGCGATAACGGAAGTATACATTATATCAGCCGGCCAAAATGCCAATAAGAAACCAGAAATTCGTGCCGCCTTATTACCATAAAGCATTTTTGCTCCGGCGTATACAATTAAAACAAGTGCCACCGACAATATTACATTAAATATCTTTGCCACCATCAGACCTGTTCCGAAAACAGAGTACAACCCTGCAAGAACAAGGCCAAAACTCATTTTAAATGGAAATACTGCATAAAAGTTAACAAAACCTTGGAAATCACCGTTACTGGCGTTAACGGCGTAGTTGTGAAGATGGAGAAAATCTGAGTAGGGTTGAGTGCGGATACAGTATATCCAAATAAGTCTTGGAATAAGTGCTGCTACAACTAGTAGTACTATGAATATTTTAGCACTAATCTTATTAAGAAAGTTAAACTTGAACAGCATTAAAACAAATAAACCTGCTGCAAGTATAAAAACAGTACCAAAATAGGAGGGCAGCTTTAGTGTGGATGGGCCGGACTTAAATGCGCTTATTGAAGCAATAAGTCCAAATAATACTAGAGCTCCCCAGACGACAATATAAAAAATGCTATCCTTTAGTTTGTTCAAATGGAAGATCCTCCTTAATAATATCTTGATTTGCCTATCCTACTGCCGTGCTCGTTATAGACCCTTACATTTTACCATAAATATCAATATATCGTTAATTAAAAACTAAACGTACAATAGTTACGATAAAATTACGGATTTTTTTATTTAATTATTAGATTAGTTTACTTACACATACAGTAGTATGGATTTTATCCAAACCATTTATTATAGATTTTTCAAGGCTTTAGACCAAGTTTATATAAAAAGGCTATAAGAATGGTTTACCATAATAACCCTCCGAGTGAAAGAAAACCCATTACAACAAGCTTACAGTTAGTTTACATGATGACACATTATGTTGACCATGCAAAAATTTTGGTGCTATAATGAGTTCAGAAATCAGGTACGCAATGTCTGCAAACCCCTGATTTTGAACACTCACACCGGGATTTATTACCTGGCCAGTTGTCCCGGATAACCGATGGCTAAAATAAATAAGGAGGATTTACTAATGGGAAAATTTAAAAAGATTTCTGCGGTTGCGGTTGCAGCATCAATAATGCTTACTACTGCAGCTCCAGCATTTGCGGCTACTTCACCGGTAAACGGCGAGAAAGCAAATGTTCTTAACAAGCTAGGGCTTTACGCAGGAACTAGCTTAACTGAATTCAAACCTTCTCTTGAATCAAAATTAACAAGAGGGCAGAGTGCGGTTCTATTAGCGAAAATATTTAACATGGATGATGCTGCAAATGCATTATCAGATGCTGAAACAAATTCAATACTTAAGGATTTCGCGGATGGAGCAAAAGTTTCTACATATGCTAAAAAGAGAATGGCATACCTTGTAAAGAACGGCGTTATGTCAGGATCATTAGACACAGCAACCGGTAAAGTTTATATCAACGACAAAAACGATGTACT
>JAEYWA010000221.1 GCA_023431385.1 Bacillota bacterium
GAAAGAACAGATGTTGTTATTACTGAAATAGGAGGAACAGTTGGTGATATTGAAAGTCTCCCGTTCCTTGAGGCAATAAGACAGGTATCTACTGAAATCGGAAGAGAAAATGTAATGTTTATTCATGTTACCCTGGTTCCATTCTTGGGTAAGTCAGGTGAACTCAAAACAAAACCAACTCAGCACAGCGTAAAAGAATTAATAAGTCTAGGAATTCAACCGGATGTTATTGTTTGCAGAACCGAAAAGTTCCTCTCTCAGGATTTAAAGGACAAGATAGCATTTTTCTGTAATCTTCCTGCGGGAGCGGTAGTTCAGAATCTTGATGCTGAGGTATTATATGAGGTTCCTTTAATGCTGGAAAAAGAGGGACTTGCTAAAACAGTCTGTAAGAGATTGGGCTTAACCTGTAACGAACCGGACCTATCCGAGTGGGAGGAAATGGTTAACAGGCAGAAAAATCCAAAAGGGTCGGTAACAATAGCCCTTGTTGGTAAGTATGTTGAGCTCCATGATGCATATCTGAGTGTGGCAGAATCCTTAAGACATGGTGGTATCGGTAATGATGTTGAAGTTGATATAAAATGGGTAAACTCTGAAGAACTTGAGAATGGAGAAGTGAGCGATTATCTCAAGGGAGTTGATGGAATCCTTGTTCCAGGAGGTTTCGGGGACAGAGGAATAGAAGGTAAAATCCTGGCAATTACTTACGCCAGAGAAAATAAGATACCGTTCTTTGGAATATGTCTGGGTATGCAGATGGCAGTTGTTGAATTTGCAAGAAATGTTGCCGGATTACACGATGCAAACAGCTCGGAGTTCGGTGAAAGTCCCTATCCTGTTATAGATTTAATGCCGGAGCAGCGTGATATTGACGAAATGGGCGGGACAATGAGACTTGGTGTTTACCCTTGTAAGATTATAGATGACACAATGATTCAAAGAATATACAAGGATGAACTAATATATGAAAGACACAGACACAGATACGAATTTAACAACGAATATCGTGATACATTAACAAAAGCGGGTATGGTTTTATCAGGTCTTTCACCAAGCGGAAAGCTTGTTGAAACAATTGAATTGAAGAACCACCCATGGTTTGTGGGAGTACAGTTCCATCCGGAATTCAAGTCAAGACCAAACAAGCCGCATTATCTATTTAAAGACTTTATAAGAGCGGCTTATGAGTATAAAACCAGATAACTTTATTAAAAGAATAATATCGGAATTATGTTAAAACAGGCGGTTTCCAAGGACCGCCTGTTTTTTTATGTAAAAATAAAACTTTTTATAGTATAAAAAAAAGCATTACTGACAATAATTAATACGAAACCCTATTTACTAAATATTGATAGGTTTAAATAAAAAATGATTGGATGAGTGAAGAATATTTATTCATTTAATAGGGGAAAATGCGGAGCATATTTAGCATCAGTGAAAATTTACACTTCCTCTGAATTAAGATATGCGTTACCGTCAGGAGGGGAAAATTATGAGTAAGGGACTATTATATTTAAAACCGGTATCAAACGGTCAGAAAGTAGTAAACATTATCAAAATATCTATAGCTGTTTTGTTATTGGTAATTCTTGGGGCGTGGATAATTTCTTACACTTACGCTGAAGATGTAAATGCAGGCCTCTCACAAAATCTGGTCAGACTTCATGTTGTTGCAAATAGTGATTCTGCCTCGGATCAGGCACTAAAGCTTAAGGTCCGGGATGCTATTATAGAGTTTATGAAGGACAAGCTGGCAAATTCCAAAAACATTAATGAAACCAAAGATATTGTAAATGCCAATCTACAAGCTATTGAAGAGGTATCTCGAAAAGTTATTGAAGCTAACAATAGCAGTTATGAAGTGAAGGCATCAATCGGCAATTATTCATTTCCTACTAAAACATATGGTGATATAGCCTTACCTGCAGGAGAATATCAGGCCCTTAAGGTGGTAATTGGAGAGGGTGTCGGTGCTAACTGGTGGTGTGTATTATTCCCGCCGCTGTGTTTTATTGATGCAACACATGGTACTATACCGGATTCGGTAAAGCAGGATTTAAAGACTTCATTGTCAAATGAAGAGTATAAATTGATAACTACGTCGGACAGTGATGAAGACATCCCCGTAAAAATTAAGTTTAAAGTAGTTGAGATTTTAGAGGGATCCAAAGTAAAGTTAACAGGAGCAGTTAATAAAATGTTCAAATAACTTACGCAAGGTAACGTGGCATATATGTCGCAGGGACGCCTTATCTCGTGGAACACACTGAGGGATAAAATTTTTCTACAGTCGAAAATTTTGTCTGAAACTAAGCGTTATAATTGAATCTTCCTTAAGCGAGAAGAGCTATGCTGTTAAATGTGCATAGCTCTTTTCGGTAAAAAATTCTACATTTATTAAGTATATTGATATATAATAATATCATTATTAAGATGAATGGCGGTATTCTATGTGGCTATTGAATAGTTTCATCAATTATTTCAGCAGTCAGGCTGATTTTTACTTATCCATGTTTTTAAGACTTGTAGCGGCATGTATACTTGGAGGTATTATAGGCTTTGAACGTGAACATGTACATAGGCCGGCCGGTCTCAGAACCCACATACTTGTATGTGTTGGATCTGCTCTTGTTATGGTTACCTCGGAATTTATATACTACAGGTATTCTTCTCATGTAAATGTGGATCCGGCCAGACTTGGCGCACAGGTAATTAGCGGTATAGGTTTTCTTGGAGCAGGTACTATTATAAAAGAGGGTATCAGCGTAAAGGGCTTGACCACTGCTGCCAGTCTTTGGGCTGTTTCCTGCATAGGTATAGCGGTAGGTATTGGTTTTTATTCCGGAGCATTTATTGCAACGGTTATAATCTTTCTTATACTTGTGGTTATAAAGAAAACTCAAAGTACAATTTCCACACAGAAAAACACAAGAATATTTATTCACACACAGATAAAAAGAGGAGAAGTAAGTGAATTATCAAAATTAATACAAGAAATGGGAGTTAAAATCAAAAAGACCGATTTTGTAAGCAGTGAAAGAGACGGAGAAATGGTTCTTCGCTTCACTTTAGATATATCACAAATACCCATGGCTGAGCTTATTGAAGCCATTATGTGCCATGAACACGTCAGACGGGTTTATGAAGAATAATTTCTATGGAGGGTGTAATTAAAGTGATTTATACTAATAGGCTTAATATTCGTCATCATACGGTTTCGGATTTGGTATGGCTTTCTAAACTGTATTCTGATGAAAAAGTCATGTATTACCTGCCCGATATGCTAAACAAAGATATTGATATAATCAAGGGTAAACTATTGACGATAATAGAAGATCAAGAGTCAGTTGAAAGACAGAATTATTTCTACTGCATGGAGTTAAAGAGAGAAAACATATGCATTGGTGAAATCGGATTTACTGTTGAGTATCAAGAAAAAGAAGCAGTTTGTGATATCGGATATTTCATATTTCCGGAATTTTGGGGAAAAGGCTATGTTTCTGAGGCCATGGAGGAAGTTATCAAGTTCGCATTTAAGGAATGTGATGTTACAAAAATTATTGCAACCTGCTATAGAGAAAACATCGCATCTGAGAGAGTAATGCAGAAAAGTGGTATGAAGATTGTAGAAGGATCAGTCACTACAAGAATCCACAATGGAGCCGAAAAAGAAAGAATAAAGTATCAATTATCAAAACAGGACTTCCTCGAAAGAAATTCTTAAGCAGCATTTAATGGGAGCTGTCTTAGAATTCTACTAAATTCAACATTCTTTAGAACAATCTTACAATGCGTGAGTACAATTTAGGTTAATAGGGAAGTATGGTAGAAAATAAAAATTAATATTGAGTTTACTTTATATTAATTTTTATTTTCGTGTACGACCTATTAACCTAAATTAGTGCGGGAGCATTTAAAACAAAAGTTAAAAAGAATATTGATTTTTTTATAATCAAACAGCCTCCTTAAAGCTGATTAATCTCAATAATCTTGTACTATTTTCCCGCCCTTCCGAATAAAAATATTCATAGTACGGAGTTGCAAATGTGAACCAAAATTTTAACGCCTTAATTCAAATGAAATTTTTCGGTTGTAGAAAAATTCATGTATCATCGGCGTTTCAACGAGGCATAGGAGACCCTAAGTTGCCCAAGGTGTCCTTGAGGACACCCATGTATATGTGCTCACTGCCAGGAAAACCAAAGCGGTACCTGCCGCTTAAAAAGTGGGGACATTTTACCGCCTCGTTATTTAATATCGTACTTAATACAAGAGAGGGCGAGAAATTGATATGAGTGTTATGGAATCCATGTTGAATTATGCAAATGCAGAAAGCATACTAACGAAAGGTCTAACGGATAAAGAGGCAAAGCACAAGCTGCAGAAGCATGGCCCCAATATACTGGCCGAGAGGAAAAAAATATCGCCTTTACGGATATTATTTGAACAGTTTACAGATTTTATGGTAATAATTTTAATTATTTCAACCATTATATCGGGCTTTATGGGGGAGATGACCGAGGCCGTCACAATCATAGCTATAGTGGTGGTTAATGCCATAATGGGCTTTGTTCAGGAATTTAAAACCGAGAAGACCATGGAAGCCCTGAAGTCACTTGCAGCACCCAGTGCCAAGGTTATAAGGGACCAACAGCTGATAAATATTCCTGCCGAGGAAATTGTCCCCGGAGATGTGCTGGTAATAGAAGCCGGAGACCGGATTGCCGCCGATGCCGCAATCCTCGAAAGCAGCAGTCTTCAGGTGGATGAATCCCTTCTTACGGGAGAATCGGTTCCCGCTGAGAAAGCTGCCCTCAAAAATCATAAAGCTCTTTTAGATCCTTTTGACAAAAAAACCTCTGTCTTTATGGGAACAGTTGTAACCGGCGGCAGAGGAAAGGCTGTAGTTTACGCAACAGGCATGAAAACTGAAATGGGACATATAGCTGACATGATACAGAACATTGAGGATGATGAAACACCTCTTCAGAGAAGGCTTGCCCACCTAGGAAAGTTCATAGCCATCGGCTGCCTTCTGATATGTGCCATAGTATCGGTAACCGGAGTTATCAGAGGAGAAAAACTCTTTACCATGCTGCTTTCAGGAATAAGTCTTGCCGTTGCTGCCGTTCCGGAAGGCCTCCCGGCAATAGTTACAATATCCCTTGCTCTGGGTGTTCAAAGAATGCTGAAAAGAAATGCCCTTATAAGAAAGTTGCCAGCAGTTGAAACTCTTGGATGTGCAAGTATAATTTGCTCTGATAAAACAGGGACCCTGACAGAAAATAAAATGACTGTCAGAAAAATATATGCTGCCGGTTATCAGCTGGCGGTTACAGGCAACGGATATAATTTGGAAGGCAGCTTCCTTGTTGACAACCGGCCCTCCGATCCGCTTAAGGTGGAAGGAATAAAGCTGGCGTTGGAGATAGGGGCTTTATGTAATAATTCGGTTATAACAAGGCCTGCGGCCGAGACTTCGGCACTTGGGAAAATCAAATCCATTTTCTCAAAACAGGACACCTTGAAAATTTCCGGTGATCCTACTGAAATTGCCCTGACCATTGCAGCTGCCAAGGCTGGTATAACCCGGGTCGGATTAGGTGCTGCATATGAAAGAATTGATGAGCTTCCTTTTGATTCTGACAGAAAATGTATGTCTATTGTCTGCAAAAACAGTAAGGGCGAGGTATATGTATTTACAAAAGGTGCCCCAGACATAATTATTGACAAGTGCAACCGGATAATATCTGCAAAAGGAATAATAAAGCTGGATGAATTGACTCGACGTTCAATTACAAAAATAAATGATGGTATGGCCAATAATGCTTTAAGAGTAATGAGTCTTGCATTCAGAAAGCTTGAAACAGGTTCTTATAATCCAAACAAAAATATAGAAAACGATCTGGTTTTTGTCGGCTTAATGGGTATGATTGATCCGCCGAGAAAAGAGGCAGTAGATGCGGTTCAGAAATGCAGGCTGGCGGGAATCAAACCGGTAATGATAACCGGTGATCATAAGCTGACTGCTACTGCAATAGCAAAAGAGCTGTACATTTTCTGTGAGGGGGATAATGTCTTGACAGGTGCTGAGCTTGATGCCATGAGTGAAAAACAGCTTGAAGAAATAGCGCCGACTGTCTCAGTATATGCAAGAGTATCGCCGAAACACAAACTGATGATTGTTAGAGTATTAAAAAAGCTCGGGCATATTGTTGCCATGACAGGAGACGGAGTAAATGATGCCCCGGCGGTTAAAGAAGCCGACATCGGAGTATCCATGGGTATTACCGGAACTGATGTTACAAAGGAGGCCTCCTCAATGGTATTGCTGGATGATAATTTCGCCACCATTGTTGCCGCAGTTGAAGAGGGCAGAATAATTTACAACAACATTAGAAAGTTTATAAGATATATGCTGGCCTGTAATCTTGGTGAGGTCCTGACAATGTTCCTGGGCATGATTATGTGGCTCCCGATACCGCTGTTACCTATTCAGATTTTATGGGTAAATCTTGTTACAGACGGACTGCCTGCTATAGCACTTGGACTTGACCCTGCTGAAAATGACATAATGCTGAGAAAACCCCGCGGAGCTAAAGATCACATCTTTTCTCAGGGTTTGCTGAAACTTATAGTATCAAGAGGAGTCTTTATCGGTCTAAGCACTCTGGGAGTATTTGTAAGTATCCTCTACTTTGTAAATAATGTTGAATTAGCTCGAACCGGAGCATTTATGACCCTGGTGATGACACAGCTTATTCACGTATTCGAATGCAAATCCGAGACAAAAACAATTTATGAAATACCGTTGCTAAATAATATTCCTCTGATACTTGCTGTACTTTGTTCCTTGGTAATGATACTGGGAGTAATCTATATACCTCTATTCCAGCGGATTTTCGAGACAGTCCCCCTTGGACTTAACGAATGGCTGATTATACTTGGATTCTCATTTATGGGGCCTGTGTTATCGGGACTGCTGGGAATAAATAAAAAGAAATATGCCTGATTAGTACGTTGAAAAGTTATTTTTATTGGTGATAATGGCGTGGATTGTGTTTACAATAACCTAACAATTTAATATAATTTAAGTGTCAAGTAATGTTAGCGCTAACATGATTGCGCCATAAGCTTTTTATGTTTATCAGGAGGCTGGACATGAATAGAATCACCAAATCTTATGGACTTAAAATCATTACCACCTTATACAGAAGAGTATTAAACCTCTCTATTAGTACTAAAATTATGGGTTACTACTTTGTACTACTTTTAATCTCAATCGGTATCAGTGCCGCATTCTATTCAGAGGTTAACTCATCGATTATTCTCAGACCATTGAGTAATATATCCTTTCAGTTGCTTCACACCGTAAGCACCAGCACAAATTCCGTTATCCAGAATGTGGCTGAGTTTTCGAAGCTCATTGTTTCAAATGATGAAATACAGGACTCACTCCACAATACGCTCCTAAACTACAGTTTCTCCTACCAGCATCAGGCTGATGTAGCTGTGGACAGGCTTGTGGGGGGAAGTGTATACGCTTCATCAATTTACATATTTGATCTTAGGGGACATAAATACAGTGCAGACAAAGGGGTTGCCAGGACAGTTAATATTAAAAACATTACTCAGGCTCCCTGGTACAATGAAGTTATGAACAAAAAAGGAGGATATATTTTATCATATAACGCAGGAGGAATATTTGTACCTGTAAAATCAGAGGGGAATTTTATTTCCCTGATAAGGGTCATTAACGACCTGCACACCCAGAAGCCGATAGCTATTCTGGTTATGAACATACCAGAAAGGGTACTGGAAAAATCCTGCTACGATATGACAAACAATCCAAATGCTGAAATACTGCTTATGGATAATCAGGATAACATTCTAATAGATTCTGATAATTCTACTGGCTTTGATATTAAGCAATTTATCCGCTGTAATAAGAATTTAAGCAAAAAGTACACCTTGTGGAAGTCTGAACAGACTGAATATATGGTTTCCTACTTAAAGGCTGAAGAAACAGATTGGATGGTAGCAAGTATAATTCCTTACAGAGAACTGTCAAAGGAGACAGGCTTCGTCGGATTTGTCACATTCTTATTAATAGCTGTGAACAGTCTGCTTTTGTTTATCGGCTCTATTCTTATTTCCAGAACAATAACCGTACCAATTAAGAAGTTTTGCGAAGCAATGAAGGGAATAGAAAAGGGAGAATTCAAAAAGGTTCAGCTAAAGGCTGGAAAGGATGAAATAGGAAGGCTCAGGGACGGGTATAACAAAATGGTGGAGGAAATACAAAAGCTTATATACAGAATTCTTGAGGAGCAGAGACTTAAACGTAAAATGGAGTTGGAGGTACTTCAGGCTCAGATAAAGCCTCATTTTTTATATAATACCTTCGATTCCATAAGTTCGCTTGCTTTTTCAGGGAAAAACCGTGATGTCTACAACATAATTAAGGCCCTTGGGAATTACTACAGGACAAGCCTAAGCAAGGGCAAGGAAATTATTACCATAGGAGAAGAAATTGATATGGTGAGAAATTATCTGAAAATACAGGAGTATCGATTCGAAGATACTTTCTCAGTTCAATATGATGTAGATGAGGGGGTAAAAAAGTATAAAATTCTGAAACTGGTACTGCAGCCTTTTGTCGAGAATGCCTTATACCATGGAATAAGGCCTCTTCAAAGAAGTGGTACAATATTTATAAGTGCAAAGCTTTACCGGGACAAGATTGAATTAATAATATCTGATGATGGAATAGGCATGAGCCAGGATGACATAAGCAAATTAACCACAGGAGAGACTTCCAGAGATAGAAACAGCTTTGGTGTGTGGGGAACAATCGAACGACTTAAAATTCTATACGGCGTAGAGGACGTTGTTACCATAGAAAGCCGCCTGGGTACTGGAACAAGGATAGTACTAAGGATACCTGTGGAACAGACCATATGTGAACCACAGAGCTTGATGGGAGGGGAAGAATAGATTGAAAGACTTGTCTCAAGAATTACTGAAGGTATTGCTGGTTGAAGATGAACGGCTTGTACTGGAACTGCTTAAGTCATGTATTGACTGGGAGGACATTGGCTTTTGCATTGTCGGAGAAAGTTCAAGCGCACTAGCTGCACTTGAGCTTGTGGATACCCTTCTGCCTGATGTTATTATTACAGATGTCTGTATGCCTGCGTTGGACGGACTCGAATTCAGTCAGACGGTATGTGAAAAACATCCCCAGATTAAAATAATCGTACTAACCGGGCATGAAGAATTCGAGTTTGCCAAGAAAGGAATTAAGGTTGGGATTTCTGATTTTCTGCTAAAACCTATTAATGATGATGAAATAGCAAGAGCTCTTACTGCAATAAAAGAGAAAATAACACGGGAGAGAATTGTGTCAAAGGATTATGAAAAGCTGAAAAAGCAGCTGGAGAAAAACCTTCCCTTTTTAAGAGAGAAACTTTTCAATGAGTTGATTTTAGGCGACTTCGATATGGCCTCTATTAAGGAGAGACTTTTATACTTTGACATTGAATTCAATACAGTAGGGTTCCAAATAGCTGTTATTGAGGTGGAAGATAATATTAAAACAGCTCTGGATGATGAGGAGCATAAATTAATCAATAAATTGAGATGCCTTGAATCGGTACGTAAATTTTTTGATAAGGATAATTATATAAATATATTTTTTGATAACAACCAAAGGATAGTAATTTTATGTAACGATAAAAATATTGATCTTCCTGAATGTTGTGAATTAATCAAGTCCTTGCTGCTGAATCAGTTAAAATGTTTCATTTCAATCGGGATTGGCAATATACATAATGGAACAGACAGGATACACCTCTCATATAAAGAGGCGTGCGATGCTGCCGGCTACAAATTTGTTGCCGGAAAAAACCAGGTTATTGGCTTCTCTGACATATGGTCCTCTGCTGATGAAAATATTAGAATTGATAATAACAGCATGAGTCGTTTTGGCTTTTATATAAAATCCGGTCTTCTTGGAAAAGCTCAGGAAAACATAGATCTCTTTTTTGGAGAGGCTGAGAGTACAGTAAAGTCTTTGGAACAGGCACGCGTAATAGCCTGTAATTTAGTGTCAGTAATAATGAATGTAATTATGGAAGCAGATATAAATCAAAAGGATATATTTAAAGATAATTTTCAACCCTTTGAGAAAATTTTCAGGCTTGACACATTACCGGATTTAAAGGAATTTCTTAAGTTAACTGCAGCCTCGGCTACACGTTCGGTTAGTTGCCAGCAAGGCCGAAAGGCTAGAAAGATTCTTCAGGAGGTCAAGGAATATATTCATGCTGGTTATACTGATTCTAACCTGTCACTTTCCGGGGTTGCAAAGAAGTTCTATCTGAATCTCAGTTATTTAAGCAGGATATTCAAGGAAGAAACAGGTCAGACCTTTGTTGATTACCTTGCAAAACTCAGAATGGAGAAAGCCATAAAATTGCTGAGCGATACTGATTTGATGGTGTACGAAATTTCGGAGCAGGTAGGCATAAACGATCCCCACTATTTTTGTATATGCTTTAAAAAGTTCACAGGCTTAAGTGCAAATGATTATAGGAAAGCAAAATAATTTGTATACTTCAATATTTATCTCCTGAAATTCCTTATAAAGTATAAACTTTTACATTTAGAAAAAAATTTATACTTTTCAGTAAAACCAGTGAATTTATATTCATACTGACTTATTTTATTATTAACTTGCAGTGAAAATACAGGTAATTTTAGGAGGAAGCAAAAATGAAGAGATTTGCATTGAAAATGATGAGTACAGCTCTTGCCGTTGCCATAGCAATAAGTCTGGCAGCCTGCGGCAACAGTGAAGTTACATCATCTGAGCCTGCAAGTTCAACAACCGAGGCAGCTGTAATAAATTCGGAAGTGGAAAGTGCGAATGTTAGGGTTTGGACTCTCTGGACTGACCCTACAAAAGATTCAAATGCTGCATATTTTTATAAGGTATTGGAATCAGCAAAAACTGACCTGACTAACATTACTATTGAACACGATGCTACCGAAAATGAGTCCTACAAGACCAAGTTGAAGACAGCGATTGCTGCTAACGAAGCTCCTGACGTATTCTACAGCTGGGGTGCTGGTTTTACAAAACCTTTCGTTGATGCAGGAAAAGTACTTCCGCTGGATGATTTTATTAGCTCCTTAGGAGAAGCGAAGATACTCCCAGGCGCAACCGACTTCTTCAAATTTGATAATAAAACATACGGAATTCCTTACTCAAAATGGGTAGCAGTATTATATTGTAATAAGGAATTATTTGAACAGAACGGCGTAAAGTTACCAGCAACGTACGATGAACTTCTTACAGCGGTTAAAGCATTCAGAGCCCAAAATATCACTCCAATCACAGTTGGAGGAAAAGACAGATGGCCGGCAATGTTCTTCCAGAATGCTCTCGCACTGCGTACTGCAGGTGCACAGACTTGTGTTGACGCACTAAACAAAACTGCTTCCTTCGACCAGCCTGTATTTATTGAGTCAGCGGCTAAATTAAAGGAACTTGTTGATGCCAAAGCATTTAACGATGGGTGCCTTGGGCTTACAAATGACGAATCAAACGTACCATTCCTGCAGGGGGAAATCCCAATGCACTATATAGGTAACTGGTTAGTTGGAAACATAATCGGAAAGGACAGCAAGATAGCTGATAAGGTTACATGTATTCCTTTCCCAACAGTAAGCGGAGGAAAAGGGACAGCTGAAGAATTCTTCGGAGGCTCAATCGAAGGCTTCTGTGTTAGCGCAAGTACCGAAAATAAGAATGCTTCTATGATGACTGCAGGTTACTTGTCTGAAACAATGGCTAAGCTTACTGCTATGGACGGGGGTCTTGCTACCTGGAACGTTGAAGGCGTTGATGAGTCCAAGGTTAACCTAGTAGCTAAGCAGGTTAAGGATATGACTGCAAATGCTAAGTCATATGTACTTGCTTGGGATACTTTCCTTGAAGGTGCTGATGCTGAAGCTCATAAAAACCTTGTAGCTGAAATTTTTGCTGGCAAAAAGACCCCTGAAGAATTTGCAAAGGAAATGCAGAAGCTGAACGGAAAGAAATAATTCTATAACAGATTATATTATCAATGGTTAGGAAACTACTCCGGAGTGTCCGCTTGAGACAGGGTGAACATGTATTAGCCGGACGGCTTCCTAACCATTGTAGTTATGAGGTGGAAAAATGGATAGAGTACTGAGCAATAAAAAAGCAATTTGTGTTTTTATTCTTCCTGCTCTGGTGATATTTATTGCAATTATAATTTTTCCTATATTTATGTCAGGGTATTATAGTACTCTGCAGTGGGATGGAATAGGAAAGAGTACATTTATTGGTATCGATAATTACATAACTTTGTTTACCAACCATGAAGATGGGTTTCTTGAGTCAATAAAAAACTCTGTCATATTGGCGTTTTTATCAGTATTCATACAGCTTCCGATATCTTTATTGCTGGCTCTTGTACTATCCAATAAGGTCAGAGGAGAAAACTTCTACAGATCGGTATATTTTATACCGGTAATAGTATCTACAGTAGTAATTGGTCAGTTGTGGATGAAAATTTATCACCCCGGCTATGGTTTGCTGAATACCTTTTTAAGATCCGTAGGTCTGGAATCATTGGCGAAAGAATGGATAGGAAGTACCGATACAGCGCTTGGAGCCGTATTTGTGCCCATTGTATGGCAGTATATAGGCTATCACATGCTGCTGATGTATGCTGCAATAAAGTCAATTCCTTCCGATATAATGGAAGCAACTAAGATCGACGGAGCAAATGCACTGCAAACTGCATTGAAAATTACCATACCACTTGTAACGCCCATACTTGAGGTTTGTGTTATTTTTGCGGTAATAGGTTCACTTAAGACCTTTGACCTTATTTATGTTTTAACGGGAGGCGGCCCGGTCCACGCGACTGAGGTTCCCAGTACACTTATGTTTAATACTATTTTCCATAAGTACCTGTATGGATATGGAAGCTCAATGGCCATATTCATTATAGGAGAATGCCTTTTACTTACGGTAGTAATTCAAAAGCTGTTCAGAATGAAAAAGGTATAGTGAGGTGGCAGTAGCTGACCCTCACCACCGTTAAGACAAATAGTGTAAATAAGGAGCGAAGGCTAATATGAATATATTTAACAAGAGTTATAAAAAGCCAGTGACAATAAGTGGAGTGCTTCTGCAAATAATATTGATAACTATTGCTATCATACAAATATATCCTTTTATATGGCTTGTACTCTTTTCCTTTAAAAGCAACAGTGAGATCTTCGGGTCCAATGTTGTAGGGTTACCTGATAAACTCTTATGGGAAAACTATCAGTCGGCCTTTACAAGTGGTAAAGTTGGGATATACTTTCTTAACAGTGCTCTGGTTACAACTGTTACAATAATTATTGCATCAATAATCGCAGCTATGGCTTCTTATGGAATAGTAAGAATGAAGTGGAGGTTAAGTGGCTTTCTTCTTGTTTTCTTCCTGATGGGACTGATGATACCTATACATGCTGCACTTCTCCCTCTTTTTATGTTCTTCTCAAAAATAAAGCAGTTAAATTCCTATTGGAGTTTAATTTTGCCCTATGTAGGTTTCGCAATACCCATGGCAATCTATATATTCTCAGGCTTTCTCAGGGATATACCCAAAGAGATGGAGGAATCAGCTCTTTTAGATGGATGTAGTATTTACAGCAGCTTTTTTAGAATAATACTTCCGCTCATAAAGCCAGCAGTAGCTACAGTATCTATATTTACTTTTCTATCCTCCTGGAACGAGCTTATGTTTGCCGTAACCTTCATAAGCAAGTGGCAGTTCAGAACGCTGACAGTTGGCATACAGCAGATGGTCGGACAATATACTACAAACTGGGGGCCTATAGGCGCCGGCCTGGTTATAGCGACTATTCCTACACTGGGGATTTATTGTCTGCTCAGTAACCAGGTTCAGAAGAGCCTTATAACCGGGGCTGTAAAGGGATAATAGGAGAATTAAATACCTACATAAAATTTTCGGAAACGCGAATATAAGACAGATAGCAGAGTAAAAAGGCTTTGCTGAAATTTTAGGCAAACTACGATTTCAGTAAGCCTTTTGTGTGTAACCGTCACTTGCTGCAGTACGGAAAGTACTACTACAAGACTATGTAAATAATTGCATTATGTCAATTTGTCCTATTGGCCTTATATGATCTCAAAAGCACATTCAATCTTTCCCACTTGAAAACCTGTCCAAAAAACTATATAATCTTAAATTGACTAAACAGTAAATTCCATTTTTAAATGGATTACTTCTGGGAATCCCGATTAATACTTTGGTGAAAATGTTACATTTCGTTCATAGTTTATTAAAATTAATTGTGGATAATAATAAAGAATGGCTTTGCCATTCTTTTATAAGGCCTTCGCCGTTCTTTTAGAAGGGCTGAACTATTCATTACAACTATGCTTTGGATTGGCAGTACCATTTTTTTAGGATAGCTGAACTATTAAGTAATGCTATTCTTTTGAGTGTATTAGCAAAGTTAATTACGGTAAAACTCCTGGATCGAAGCAATTACGATGTATCGTAATTGACTTGTATGTTTCTGAATGCACGAAAAAATTAGGGGGGAAAAGAATGATTGAGATTCAAAATTTGACCAAAAGTTATGGTCAGATAAAGGCTGTAGACAACATCAGCTTTACAGTTGAAAAAGGTGAAGTGCTTGGTTTCCTCGGACCTAACGGTGCCGGAAAATCAACTACCATGAACATTATAACCGGTTTCATTCCTTCTACCGAGGGGTCGGTTAAGGTTAACGGATATGATATCATGGAAAATCCTGCAGAGGTTAAAAAAAGGATAGGTTACCTGCCTGAATTGCCGCCGCTGTACATGGATATGACAGTATCCGAATACCTCAGTTTCGTTGCTGACCTGAAGGATGTTAGCAAGAAACAGAAAAAGAGTCAGATGGCAGACATTATGGAGCTTGTTAAATTAACCGATGTAAGAGGAAGATTGGTAAAGAATCTTTCAAAAGGTTACAAGCAGAGAGTTGGCTTGGCTCAATCACTTTTGGGAAATCCCGAGGTTCTTATACTTGACGAACCTACAGTCGGTCTTGACCCGAAGCAGATAATTGAAATTCGTAAGCTTATAAAGGCACTTGGCAAGCAGCATACAATTATTCTAAGTTCTCACATACTGCCTGAGGTAAGTGCTGTTTGTGAACGTGTAGTTATTATTAATAAGGGTAAAATAGCTGCAATTGATACACCTGACAATCTGTCCAAGGGAATGAATACTGTTAGCAAGCTGTCGGCTACCATTGCAGGGCCAAAGGGTTCAATTGCAAATGCTATTGAAGAAATCTACGGCATCAAATATGTCGAACCCCATATTGAAAAAGAGAAAGATGTAACTGAATTCATTATCGAATCAGATAAGGAAATAGATATCAGAAGACCTCTATTCTTCGCTATGGCTAAAGCGGGATACCCAATCATAGAGTTGAAATCCCTTGACCTTACACTTGAAGACATATTCCTTCAGTTAACAACGCAGGAAAAGGAGGTTATATAAGCTATGCTATCTATATTTAAAAAGGAATTTAAATCTTATTTTAATTCTCCGATTGCTTATGTAATGATCGGCTTGTTTATATTTATTTCTTCAATTCTTTTTTATATAAACCTTGCTTCATTAACAGCGGAGTACAACCAATTAAATCTTAGTTATATGGCACTGATATTGATACTTATAGTACCAATATTAACGATGAAGACCCTTGCAGATGAAAGAAAGGGCGGCACCGAGGTATTGCTTATCACATCACCTACATCGTTGACAAGTATAGTTGTTGGTAAGTATTTGGCTGCTTTCGCAGTATTTCTTGTTATGACGGCAATTACTTTCATCTATCCCATAATTCTTTCAGTACTTGGGGAACCCTCGGTATCTGAAATCGTTGGCGGTTATGTCGGCTTTATCCTTTTAGGAGCGGCCTTTATAGCTTTTGGTGTGTTTGCATCATCACTTACTGAAAGTCAGATAATCTCTGCAATTGTTAGTGTAGTCGGCCTTTTGTTTATGTGGCTGCTGCAGAGTATAGCACCTGCCCTTGGAGGTATATGGTCAAAAATCCTTAACTGGTTTTCGTTATATTCCAGAACAGGGGACTTCTTCTCCGGTATACTTTCGCTGGGACCGGTAGTTTACTATTTAAGTTTTTCGGCGGTATTTGTATTCTTAGCAATTAGAGTAATAGAAAAAAGACGCTGGAGTAAGGGGTGATAAAAAGTGGGAAAATTTAAATTGGATAAAAGATCTCTTAAATATGGTTCAAATTCAATAATATTAATTGTTGCTGTATTATTTATAGCAGTAATTGTTAATCTGCTTGTGGGTATGGGTGACATAAAGTGGGATTTGACCGCTGATAAACTTTATTCCCTGAGTGACGAAAGTAAAACTATTCTTAAGGATATAAAGAAAGATGTTACGATATACGGTTTGTTTGATGATGGTGAAATCTCAGACGGAAATGCGTATAAAGATTTGATAAATCTATTGGGACAATACGAAAAGTTCGGAGTAAAAGTAACTTATATTGACCCTGATAAGGATCCTGGAACAATAGCTTCCTTTGATAAGGACAAGACAAAGAATATAGCTAAAGGCGACTTTGTTGTAAAAAGCGGAGACAAGGTTAAAAAGCTTGGAGCTGCTGATTTGTATGGTGAAAGCTCTCAATATGGAAGATTGTACAGAGCTGAGCCATTAATAACAGGAGCAATTAAATTTGTAACATCTGATGTTACACCTGTTGCTTATTTCGTAGAAGGTCATGATGAGTATTCTATAAACAGTGATTTAACACAGATTGCTGCAGTTCTTGGAAATAATAATTTCGAAGTTAAGACATTGTCACTGGTTACCTCTGAAAAGGTTCCTGAAGACTGTAAGCTGCTTGTTTTTGCATCACCTAAACAGGACCTTACTGAAGCTGAACTGATTAAGGTTAATGCATATCTTAAAGATGGTAAGGGAAGAATTGTATTTCTGTTTGACCCTATTGAATCCGGAAACAAATTTACAAAGTTTGAAGAATTGCTTTCAGCATATAATATAGGTATAAACTATGACAAAGTTAAGGAACTTGATGAACAAATGCATTTGCCTCAGGATGAATATTACATGTTTGCAGAACTGCAGAGTAACGATA
>JAEYWA010000001.1 GCA_023431385.1 Bacillota bacterium
AGTTCAAATACCTGAAGAAAAAATAAATTGGACCACCAGATATGCATATGTTGTAAAGATGACACAAACAGATGATAACGGAGATGGCCAAAATAAAGGTCATGTTTATCCTTCTATGATTGAATGCCTTGCTACAAAGGATTCTGATCTGAAGCTTCCTTTTTTACATGAGGAGGCTCATGCAATAGTATACAGACAGTGGGGAAGGCTCCCGAGTTTCTGGTCTGAAGGGGTTGCTGAATATATTAGCTCATTTTTAATGAATCCCAATTGGAAAAAACCTCATCAGGATGAATATGAAGCGGTTATAAAACTTGCTTTAAAATATATTGATAGCGGTATTGACAAACTTATTTGTGATTTGGACGACAAGGAGTTTTGGAGACTTAAAAACTTAGATATGGTAGATTATAGGGTGGCTAGCATTTTTGTGTATTACATAGTTAAGATTAAGGGTTGGGAATATTTGCATAAAATATTAAATGAGTTATGTTCTAATAGTAATGCTTTTTTGAGTAATGAAGTAAATAATCAAAAATTAGTTACAAAGTGGAAGAATTTTCTGATCAAAGAGCAAATAAAGCTAAAATTGATCCCATTATAATAGCTAAACTAAGGTTTAATACCTATAATAACCAATTATTAACAGTGTGTGAATTATTTGTTAAAAATTATTGTAATTTATTACCTTATATGAGGTATTGTGGTATAATTCCTACAGACTAAAGTGCTTTTATCATCTAGGAGGAACTATGACTATAACCACTAAAACTAAAGAAAAAATAACTCTATTTCTCTTTCTTGGTCCAAGTATAGCAGGTTTTTCACTTTTCTTTTTTGTTCCGTTTCTGGGGGCTATATACTATTCGTTAATTGACGGTAGCTCCGAAGGTCATTTTGTTGGTTTAGGAAATTACATAAATATTATTTCAAATGAAGTTTTTACAAGAGCCATGTTCAATACAATATTTTTCACTATTATTTGTGTTCCCACAAATATGGGAATATCCTTGATAATGGCTCTTCTCCTTAATTTGAGAATTCCATACAGAAATATATTCAGAACTATTTTCATATCGCCTCTTGTTGTACCCGTTGCTTCAGTTATTCTGGTCTGGCACATATTATTCGACTATAGTGGAACAATCAATGCAGTTATATCAAACCTGGGTTTATTCAAAGTAGACTGGATGAATTCTGAATGGACTCGTATAGTAGTCTTAATTCTTTATTTATGGAAGAATGTTGGATATAATATTATCCTTTTTTTGGCAGGACTTCAGTGCATTCCAGAGGAATATTACGACTCGGCCCGTATTGACGGAGCTAATCCATGGAATCAATTTAAAAACATTACATTAGTGTACCTTACGCCCACATCCTTTTTTGTATTTATAATGTCAATAATAAACTCGTTTAAGGTTTTTAGAGAAACCTATCTTATTTCTGGAGAGTATCCGCATACCAGCATATACATGCTTCAGCATTATATGAACAATATGTTTCGATCGCTGGATTATCAGAAGCTTACGACAGCTGCGCTTATTACAGCTTTTATTATATATTTGCTGGTAGTTATCTTATTTAGATTTGAGCGCAGGATCAGTTCAAGTTTGAAATAAAAGGAAAGGAGGGTTATATGATTTCAAAAGGCAAATTCGCTAGTCAGATCGATTTAGCAGGTCCAATCAGTCGTCCTATTAGACTTCAATTAAAGGGGAAGAAGCTAAGGAGTATATTTCTGGTATTAGTAATGCTGGTTCTTTCAATGACATTTTTATTTCCGCTAGTGGTTACCGTAACAAATTCATTCATGACCGAAAAGGAAATAACTCAGAACTATCTGGCTATTACCTATAATATACAAAACAATATTATTGGAGATTCTATACCTGAATTTGTGAACATAAAATTCATTCCAGACATAGTCACATTTAAGCAGTATTTTGTATTATTAATAGAAAGATCAAACTATTTATCAATGTTCTGGAATTCTGTTATGCTTGTCTTGCCAATAGTGGCAGGACAAATATTAGTAGCATCATTGGCTGCGTATGCGTTTACATTTATTAAATTTAAATGGCGTGAAAACCTATTTTTGGTGTACATTATAACGATGATGATGCCTTTTCAGGTAACCTTGGTATCCAACTATTTAATTATTGGTAAGCTGGGTTTATTAGACAATTATCTTTCAATAATCCTCCCTGGAATTTTTAATACTTTTGGTGTATTCCTTTTGAGACAGTTTATGACATATATTCCGGAGGAGTATATAGAAGCGGCAAAAATCGATGGAGGCAGCCACTTAAGAATATATTCAAGAATAATTTTTCCAATGGTAAAATCAGGGGTTGCAGCTTTAGCCATTTTAATATTTATAGATAATTGGAATATGGTGGAACAGCCGCTGATATTTCTGCAAAGCCAAGAATTGCAGCCATTGTCAATATTTCTTTCCAATATAAACATTGACGAGAGAGGTATATCATTTGCTGCATCAACTATATATATGATACCTATGCTTCTTATTTTTATCTATGGAGAGAATTACTTGATTGAAGGTATACAACTGTCAGGTTTGAAGGGGTAAATTATAACCGCTATTAAACTTTTAGGAGGTTTCTGATGGAGGACGCGGTAACATATACAAATGAAAAAAGAAAAAGTATAGTGAAAAAACTCATATTGATTTTTTTGATATTTATGTTATTAGTAACATTTTTTTCAAATACTATAAAGAATATGTCTAATGCAAAGGTTAAGTATGAATTACCTACTAAAGGATATTTGGTAAAGAAGATCACCGGAAAAGGAAGTGTAGAGGCAAAAAACCCGGTTCTTGTATTTATAGACAATGATATCGAAAGACGAGTTCTTGATATAAAGATTAAAATAGGGGACAAAGTAAAAAAAGGACAGGAATTAGTAATATTCCAAAAAAAAGATGTCTCAGATGAATTAAAGGAGGCTGAAATTTTATATGAACAAAAAAAGCTTTCGTTGGAGAAGCTTAAGGAACAATTATTATCCAAGGACCTTTTAGAATACGAGAGGACAATAAATGATGAAAAGAAGAAGTTAACAAGGATGGAAAAAGAGATGGATGGCAAAAAGGAGCTTTTTGCTTTAGGGGCTATTTCAAAGTATGAACTAGAGACTTCACAAAATGATTTGGAGGACGTTCGGACAGAGTATGCACAAAAGATGGAGGATTATAGCTATGCAAAAAAAAGTGAAGCTGCAAGAGTCAGAAATCTACAAAGGGATATTAAAAGCTGTGAGTATGAAATTGAATTGGCTGAACTCTCATTGAAAAGGTTAAAAAAAGATAAGGACTTCAGCAATATAATCACTGCTCCCTGTGACGGGATAGTTAAAGAAATAAATATATCTGTTGGGAATATGGTAAACAATACAAAATCATTATGCAGCATATCTGATCCCTCAAGAGGATTCAATTTCGTAGTACCTGTCGATACAGACGATTTAAAATATATATCAATTGGTGATAATGCAGAAGTTCACCTTAAGTCATTATCCGGAAAAGTAGTAGTTGGGAAGATTATAAATATTAAAGACGACCTATCTAAAACCGGAGAAAAGAAAGAACTGATTGTTGATTTATCTGATGAAAACTTAATAGGGGGAGAAAGTGGTGAAATATATATATCTAAAACCACAAGGTTTTATGATTTTCTCGTTCCAAATTCTTCAATAAATGAGGATAAGGATGGAAGATTCGTTTATATCATTAAGGAGAAGAAGGGGCCTCTTGGAAACAGTTATTTTGTTCAAAGGGCATCAGTAATCACAGATGAGTCAGACAATACCAAAACGTCAATCTTAAACGGTTTAGATGAAAAAGATAAAGTTGTTACTAATCGGGATCGCCCTGTATATGACGGTAATTATGTTGTCATTTCTGATTGAGTCAGTCTGCTTGAGTCAGTCTGGGTCAGTTTGGTGTAATCGTTTTGGTTTAATTATTTTGGCTTAATCAATTTGATCAGACAGTTTATTGTATTCCGGAAGGGTGTGAAATCTTTTGAAAAATACTAGATTAATTAGATTTATAGGCTTCTTGGGTATATTTATTATTCTGGCTGAAATTGTAACCAGTAATGCGATTATAAATAATTTCTGCGAGATAAACGGCAACTATTCCACATTAAAAACTGTTGTAGACGTTAAAAATAACATCGATATGGACAATGAGGCTGGCTTCAACAAACAGGATATCTGGCAGCTCAAAAATATATTTAAGAATGAAAACTTAGCTTATTCTGCCAGACCAAGCGAAAAGAATACCGTTGTTTATCATGATAAAAAGCCATATAAAGCTGCGGTAATTGCAACAGATTCCACTTATCAGAGTTTCAGGGAAATGAATATTAAACATGGAAACTTTTTTCGAACAAGTGATGAGATAAGCTCTAAGCCTGTAGCAGTCATTGATAATGAACTTGCTTGGGAGATATTCCAAACAGACAATGTTGTGGGAATGGATATTGAATTGCTTGACCGGACATTTTTAATTATAGGGATATGCTCTGAAGAAAAAAGTTTAATTCGTAAGTTGGTTGATGATGGAATCCCGGAAATTTATATTCCTTTTGAAACACTTTTAGATATAGAACCAAGTACTAAAATTACTAATTTACAAATAAAGTCAGAAGATGATAACACTTTAGATAAAAATAGGGAGATAATTACCAGATCCCTTGAAGCCATAAGCAAGGAACCTACCAATTATAACATCACTGATTACAATATTAAATTGGCATCTGTTAAACAGATTCCTTTAATAGTGACTTTTTTATTAGGGTTAATAGTTATTTTAATGGGCCTACGCTTCATTTTCAGAGAAATTAAAGACTCTATTAATATAATAAAAAAAGAGTGTCAAGTAAACTATGTTTTAGATGTACTAAAGTTTAATAAAATTAAAATTTATGTTTTGTTTTTGAAAGTTACATGTACACTTATTTTATTGTGTATGGTCTGGAAGGGGGTGAGTTTTCAGCCGTATGTTTCTCCCAAATACATATCAGTGAATTTATTTGATCTATCCTATATTAAAGATCTATTTAAAAGCCAGCTGGAGATATTTAACTCCAATGCCGGTTATGTTGCGCCATACATGGAGCGTGAGTTTAACATAATTACAAAAATAGTATATTTTCAATTCGCTATAAGTCTCTTAATAGGGCTGCCATGTCTGCTGATTTCGTTAAATGCCTTAAAACGGTGCAGTAGTGACTTGTTTGAGAATATTGTGAATTTGACACTGCTGTTTATACTATCTTTATTAATATTACTGTTAATCTCTTATTTGCTGGGGCTATCAGTATACGGTGACCAAATTAGAAGCGTTGCGGGTGTATGGTTTTTTACATTTATCAATACAATTAAATTCAAAAGAAAGGAATATGGTATTTTAGTATGAATTACAAAAAGTTACTTTTATTTTCAATGATGTCTCTTTTAATTATTAACGGATGTGCCTGTAGTTTATCAAGTGATAAATCAGGAAAAAATAATCTTGTTTTATTTTATGGTGAAAAAGATATTACCGGAAATTCAGAGTTTAGCAATCCGGGTATTATTAGAATAAACTCTCAGAAGCAATTGGTTGTATCTGATGATGATGGGAAAAGTACAAAATATGTAATGCTTGATATGGAGGGCACTCCTGCTGTCATGATGAAATGTGATAACTTTGAGGGAAATGGTTCGCTATTTACCCTTGATGCAAATGATAATTTTCATATTTATTATGAGGAGCCTGTAATTGATCCCAATACAAATTCACCAAAGGAATTTAAAAGGCAAATCTTAATATATAATAATAGGGGAGAATATATAAATAAAGTAGAAATTGGTTCGGTCAGTAACCAGGACAGCCAAGTAAATCGAGTATTTGATATAGCAGTAGATTCAGCAGGTAATTATTATTTAGCTGAGAATAAAGGTATCGAATTTATAGACAAAAATGGTAAAACAATAAAGTATATAGGTACATACCCTTATTGCATAGCACTGGATTCAGAGGATAATTTAATTTATGCTGATGATTCTGCAGGAGTTCCGGGGGTTAAGCCTTTTATAGAAAAGATGAATGTGCAGACCGGAAAAAGCATTTGGAAAAATGAAGTTGCACCTGGAACAATACCCAAGCAGCTCAAAGTCAGTAGTAAAGAAGGTTACATAATCTACATGGATGACAAGGGAGTAAAAAGATATACTGCCGAAGGGAAACCTGCTGAAGAATATTCAGTTGACTTTATGTCTTCAGATATACTCACAATGAATCTAGACTTGATATCATTGAATATAGATGATTCTGACAATATGTATATCCTGGCAAAGGATAATGCTTCATTACAAAACTCCGGCAATGTGAAATACGGCTTGTTTAAGTATACGAAGACTGATAAGCCAAAGAAAGTAGAGAAGAAAACTGTATTAGTTTTAGCTACAGCTCAATCAAACAGATTTCTTGAAACTGCAATAAATATGTTCCAGAGGGAAAATCCTAATATATCAATAAAAATTCAGGAATATAACAATGCCAGTCAGAACCCGGAAGATTTTGAAAAATATATTAAGTCTCTGAGTACTGAAATGATGAGCGGAGCAGGACCTGATATTATTGATGTTAAAAACCTGCCCTATAAAAAATACGCAGATAAGAATAGTTTAGTAAATCTAGATGAACTAATTTCAAAGGATAAGGAATATGACGTAAATAAGTATAATACAATCCTAATTGACCTGTTGAAATATAAAAAACAAACATATACAATTCCTTTATGTTTCGGTATTCAATCTCTGGTCGCGAATAAGGATGAGATTGGTAAAATTCAAGTCGGTTTGGAGGATACTAAATGGACTTGGCAGGATTTTATTTCTATAGGTGAAAAGGCAGTAAAAGATATAAATGGTGATGGAAATATTGACCAATATGCATTTATTAAGATGGATGAAGGTGATTTGTTCTCCTATTTATTTGCAAGCTGTTACAATCAATTTGTTGATATGGAAAATAAAAAGGCAAATTTCGATTCTCAAGATTTCGTAAACTTGCTTAATATGTGTAAGCAATTTACTGACAAGAACTTATCCAACCCGCAGGTGTATGATATAGCCAGTTATCCGGATGCTTCAGATAGAGGTCAGATTGTGTTCGTTCCTCAGAATATTTATAACTATATGCATTATTCTTATGTAAAAACAATGTTTAATGGAAAATCTCAAATCTTAAGTCTGCCGTCCCAAAGTAAAAGCGGTGGTACTTTTGTACCTAAACTTCTTATATCAATTAATAGCAACTCGAAACATGTAAATGAAGCGTGGGAATTTTTAAAGTTCTTACTTTCAGATGAAGTCCAATCTCAAAGGGAACTAGGGAACACAGGTTTTGCAATCAATAAGGAAGCTCTGAAAAAGAGGTTTGAAGAGGATTTAAAAGAAAGTGAAGATATTATTAGTCAGAATGGGGGCTCTGTCGTTATAAATGACAGAAAAACTGACCCACTCGCTAAGGAAGATGTATCTGCAATAGAGAAGCTTATAAATGATGCACAAAACTGTAATAATAGCGAACAACAAATATCTAGTATAATTAATAGAGAATTAACTCCGTTCTTTACAGGACAAAAATCTGCCGAGGAAGTATCAAGGATTATTCAAAGCAAGGTGGAGACTTACCTAAACGAGTAGAGTATTGTCATTTGTAAGGAATCGTATTATTGCGACCTTTTGATTAAAAATATGTAAAAATTGATACCATAAAATAATTAAGAAGCTGTCTCAAAGTAGGTAATAAAGAGGCAGCTTTTTATCATTAATATTCTGTCAGAATAATTGAGGTTGAATTATAACTTTAACTAAACTACTTTGAATGTTAAAATGTTTCTATGAATACTGAGAACAGCAGGTTGAAAAACCAAACTATTAAGGAATACCAAACGAGAATAAATAAAGTAATTGATTATATAGAAAATAATTTGGGCTCCGAGCTGACTTTAGAGACCCTATCTAGTGTTGCCTGCTTTTCTTCATTCCATTTTCACAGGTTATTCCATTCATTTACAGGTGATACTCCTGCAAATTATATAAAAAAACGCAGATTGATTTCAGCAGCAAATAAAATGTACCGCTACCCTGATACAAAAATTTCCCACATTGCATATGAATTTGGGTTTTCAGGCCAATCTGACTTTTCAAGGTCTTTTAAAGCATTCTTTAAAATTACGCCTACTGCCTTTATGGAGTCAAAACATAAAAATAAATGTTTAGCCTTACCTCTCACCGAAAGTGCACAAAATACCTCACCAACTCAGAGAAGTGAATATGAAAAGAATATTAATATAAGACGTCTTGACGACTATACTGTTGCATATATCAGAAACAGTGGACTTTCAAAGGAGCATAGGAATGGAGAAATAGAAAGTTCCTTCAGAAAGCTGTATACCTGGGCTTCGGTGAGGGACCTAATAAACAATGACACTGTGGTTATGGGGGTCACTCTTGATAATCCTGAAATAGTTTCATTAGAGGAATGCAGGCATGACACCTGTCTAACCCTTAGCCAAACAGCTGAACCCGATGGAAACATAGGAATCAGAAGATTAAATACAAAGGGTAGATATGCGGCATTCAGATTTGACAGTGAAGACAGGGAGTTCAGCAAAACATTTTTTCAGGTCATTAACTACATTTATGGCTGCTGGATGCCGGAAAACGGTTTTTTCCCTGAGGATAAACCCTGTGTAGAGCTATATGGTAAAGATTCTGTTAATGGGCACATATATATTGAGTTACTAATTCCAATACGTCCGTCGTGAGACAGATATTAGCAAGATATGTATAACCGAAAGCAAGATTTGAAATTACATAGTTTATTAAATTTGTAATAATTGTTTGGAGAGCAAAATAATTAATCTTAAGAGGTGATTTTATTGGAATCGACTGACATCAATAATTATAATTTGCAGGAAGGAACTCCAGAAGAAACGTTGTTAATACCGTTACTAGTCAAGTCTCGAGAATTCACAAATTCAAAGGCCATAATCAAGGATAAAAAGGCTTTTGAAATAGCGCAGCAGCTTAAATTTGATGCAAAGAGATTTGACGGCGGAGGAATTGCAGCTATTGGGATTCTTACACGAACGCAGCTTATTGATAAAGCAGTGTCTGAATTTATCAGAACAAATACAACCGGTATAATCATCAATCTTGGTGTTGGCCTTGATACACGGGTTAGCAGATTTGATAATGGAAAACTTTATTGGTATGAATTAGATCTTCCTCAAGTTATAAAGCTAAGAAGAAGGTTTTTTTCGGAAGATGAAAGGGTTAAATTTATATCAAGCTCTGTTACCGACTTGAAGTGGGCTGAGGAAATAAATTCAAAAGAAGCAAGTAATATATTGATTATAGCAGAAGGTCTTTTTATGTACTTGACTGAGGAACAGATAAAAAGTGTTTTTAATTATATAATAAAATGTTTTCCAAAGGCACATTTGTACTTTGATGTTGTTCACAGCTATTTTGTAGAGAAATCAATCAGTTCACATTTTGTTTGGGGGATTGATAAGGCTGAGCAGATAACAGAACTGGATGAAAGAATAAGACTGCTGGAACATTGGAGTATAGGTGATTTTAACAAAAATCGTCAGGGACTGCTGCTAAATTTACTTAACATTTTACCGTCTACAAGAAACAGAAGCCAGATACTCCATGTATCATTTGAATAATTTAGAATATATTTAATAATGCCTGAAAACAGTAATAACGACCGGATATCCAACTTATTAATCCGGCCGTTATACTGGTTTCGCGAAACAGTTTTGATTCATACTATCCAAAAACTAACCTCATCTTTCCACTACCTTTGATATGAACACCAAATTAAATTTCTGGTGGACTCATCTCCTTTCGGTAATAATATTTTTATAGGTATCATCAACCATCAATGATTGTATTATATATATACCTCTAAAAAACTACTCTAAACATTAAAATCTAAAATTTTATATAAATTTTTTTAACCATCCATCGGTTCC
The DNA here is from genome assembly GCA_023431385.1 of Bacillota bacterium. Lineage (GTDB taxonomy): Bacteria > Bacillota > Clostridia > Acetivibrionales > DSM-1351 > Ruminiclostridium. The sequence continues at coordinate 10,074 of JAEYWA010000001.1, forward strand.
CTTTTTGAACCTTTTGTCAACAACATGAATATTCTATATCAAGATGCGATATGGGCGCAAGTCAGCGCTTTAGCCATCTTGAGTCTATGAAGAAAGGATGATGAAAATGGGGATTGAACTTAATGCATTACACTGGGTTTATATGTTTTTCATAGTTGCAATTATTATCGTTATGTTATTCAGAAGAGATACAAGCCTGATATGCATCCTGGGTATATTCTGTCTGGGTTTGGCTGCAACAGCGTCAATTTATCAATCAGTAATGGGTATTTTTAATAGTCTCATATATGCAATTAAAGAACTGATGGGAACTATTTTGATAATTTCAGTTATTACAGCAATGAGTAAGGAACTAATGAGCTCCGGTATTAATGAAACAATGGTTTCGCCGTTTACAAAGCTTATCAGGGGGCCAAAACTGGCGTATTGGGTCATTGGTATACTGATGATGTTCATATCATGGTTTTTCTGGCCTTCACCGGCTGTTGCCTTGTTGGGAGCCGTGCTGCTGCCGGTTGCCTTGAAGGTTAAACTTCCTGCTATGGGAGTAGCTGTTGCAATGAACCTATTTGGACATGGAATTGCTTTATCAGGAGATTATGTAATTCAGGGTGCACCAAAACTCACTGCAGACGGAGCCGGAATTCCTGTAGCAGATGTTGTTCAGGCAAGTATCCCTCTTGTAATTGTTATGGGTATAGTAACAACAATAGCTGCCTTCTGGTTTTTAATAAGGGAAATGAAGAAAAATGGGTTGGGTACTCCTGAGTCAATTGAAAAGCAAAATGATGTATCAAGTGAAGGACAAAAGGATGTTCCCAACGATGTTTTAGAAGAAGATAGATTCAACGTAAAAAAGCTGTCGCCTAAAATGAAGGTCTTTTTCGCGGTTTTAGTGCCGGTATTATTTATTGCTGATATTGTAATAATGTTTATAGCAAAGCTTCAGGGAGGCGACGCCACTGCCTTGATTGGCGGAACAGCGCTGTTCATACTTATACTTATTACTTCATTTACATATAGAAAAAGGAGTCTGGAAAAAATCACCTCAAGATTTATTGAAGGGCTTCAGTTTGGATTTAAAGTTTTTGGTCCTGTCATACCAATTGCCGCTTTTTTTTATCTTGGTGACGCCGGGTTTAACAGCATTTTCGGTGAGCTTCTGCCAAAGGGCTCACATGGTTTGGTCAATGATCTTGGTGTCGCACTTGCAAGCACAGTGCCATTGAATTCAGCAGTAGGCGCAGTGACATCTACTATTGTAGGGGCCATAACCGGTCTGGATGGCTCAGGTTTCTCTGGGATATCACTGGTAGGCTCTATTGCCAAGCTATTTTCTGTAGCAATAGGTTCCGGAGTTACAACGCTTACTGCTCTTGGGCAGGTAGCTGCAATATGGGTTGGCGGCGGAACTCTTATCCCGTGGGCGGTTATCCCTGTTGCAGCTATATGCGGAGTAGATGCCTTTGAGCTTGCCAGGAGAAATATTAAACCTGTAGTTATAGGTCTGGCAGTAACAACAATAGTAGCTATTTTCCTGATTTAGTAGTACTGAAATAATAAAACTGATTGAAATATAAACTGATTAATATAAACCGATTAAAAATCATGGAACTAAGGATAAATGAAGTAGTTGTATATAAAATCAGATGACGAAATATTGGTCATCTTTGAAAGAAAGCGGTACTTAAGTCGACCGCTTTCTTTTTAATCTGGTTTGAATTAACTTCAATACATCTTCCAGTATCTTATCTTCTGTAACGTGTATCATCAGCCAACGCCCACCGCATGAAAAAGTACTGTTCCGATACAGCGCCTGAGTGTATTCACTGCAGGAGGGTAATATCATTTCAGCTTCTTCGGTTTCTTTGCTGCCTATTACCACCAGAGCAATGAAGTAGCCCTCCATAGGGTAAAGGGTACAAAGAGACTTGCCGCTTTTTTTGTATTTTACGTTCCAGCCGGGTTGCATCGAGCATTTACTATAGGAGAATTCCGGCTCGGTTTGATATGTGCTGGATAAAGAATAATTGATTGTCTTCCATCGCCGGCTGTCTACGTATTCACCAATTTCCTCCAGAGAGGGTGGGTTACTCTGATGGTAAAGTATTTTCCAATCCATGAAATAGCTACCTCCATATTATAATGTGTTGATTATTGCCGTGGTACATATGTAAATTCACTAAGCTGGTAATACCCATATCTCCATCTTTGTAGTATCAGGGCTATGTCCCGGATACCGTTCTGCTGCAAAGGGATTAACCATTAACTTGTGGTTTGGCAGCCATGTCTCAAACAAATACCTATGAGCTTTATACAACGCGTCCATAACAAGATGTTCAAAATCCTCAGCCTCGAAAATACAGACAATATATTCACCTGCCGGTAACTGCCAGGAGGAAACTCCCTGTGACTGCTGCCCGTACACAGCTTCTGCACCTGCAAAGTAACGGTAATAACCTTCTTTTGTGCCGGGAAGGGTAACCCCGAGCTCGTCACCATCTGCTTTTAAAGCACTAATGCGTGCTTTAAGCTCGTGAAAATCATCCCATAATTTTCCGAGATTATCAACTCCTGTGCCGCCTCCTCCAGGAATTTGAGTGACAGGTTCTTCTAATGTCAGACCAAGAAAGGCTTGAGGCTCAGTAATTTTCATGCGTTTTATTTCGAGAACAATTCCGTCAACGATAAGGGGTACATTTTCATCAACCAGAACATAATTCAAAGATAGTTCAGGTTTCACAAAATTATTAAGTCGGACCGGATTTGACCGGTAATCCTCAGGGGTCATTCCGAAAGCATTTTTAAAAGCTCTAGTAAATGTTTCATGAGATGAGAAACCGAAGTCCAGGGCGATATCAAGAACTCTTTTGTTTTTTTCTATCAATGCCTCTGATGCTTTTGCAAGACGTCTTAGCTTGATATATTCGTTTACAGGCCTCTTGACCAATCTGCTGAAAAGTCTCTGGTAATAAAACTGGGAAAGTGAGGCCAGCCTGGCGAGGTCCTCAATTTGTATTTCTTCTGAAAGATGTTCCTCAATGTAGTTCACTGTTATTTGTATTTGTTCCCATGCGTGCATATATCAGCACCTCCTTGCTAATAGGATAGCAGGTGTATGTTTCTTTATCTTGACCTCCAATGCCCTTTCCTCTTGTTTGACAATATCAGGACTCCAATTCTCATTAATTATACCATTAAAACCTTGTAAATAAGCGGTTTTTTTTCTTTCTTGGAAAGTTATAGAAATTACTGACTTAATTAAATTTGACGCAAATATATTGTCAATAGAAAATTTGATTACAGTCATTTTTTATATTGTTACGGTTAGTAATATTATGGTAGAATTAGCTAACCAAAAAATAAATGTTAATATGTTACAGGGGGGATATGTATGATTAGTTTTAAAACACCTTATTTACCGGGAGATGTCGGATATAACGGCCAACGTCTGGAGGTACTGAACCAGCATTTTTTAAAAATGATGGGAGCCAAGGAACTGCAGTCGGCAAATTACTGTCTTGCACGAGATGGCAAGGTTTTTGCCAATAATGCTCTAGGTAAATTATCTTATAAAGACGATGATGAAAGGCTTGTTCAACCTGATACCATACAGAATATAGCATCTATAACAAAGCTTTTTTGTGCAACAGCTATATTTCAACTGGTTGAGGATGGTAAAATGCGTCTGGATCAATTTGTAGGTGACTTTATAGACGAGTTTAAGGTCCCTCCCTTTAATAAAATCAATATTGCTCATTTATTGACACATACCTCAGGATTAATGGCAGACCCAGGATGCTTTGACAATAAGTACTTTGTATCCCCTTGGGACCTTATAGAACATATGAAGGGTGATAACTGGATTGAAGCAGCACTTTCATCCGGTATGAGGAAAGAACCGGGCGAAGAATGGGCCTATTGCAGTTTTGGCTATGTTATCCTGGGGGAGGTTATATCCCGTGTAAGCGGTACCTTTGCAAATGATTACATAATAGAAAAAATAGTAAAGCCTTGTGAAATGGAGGACACTTTCTTCAATTTAACATTAGAAACCGTTAAACGACATGCTGTAAGAATTGAGAGGATGGAAAAAATTATAAATACAGTCCTTGCCGGAGAAAAGCCGGACTTTGGGTTCAGAGAAAATATACCCTCAACGGGAGGCGGTTTGCATTCCACAGCTCTTGATCTATGCAAATTTGGTACCATGTTGCTTAATAAAGGTACTTATAACGGAAAACGGATATTAAGCAGAAAAGCAGTTGAAAAAATGACAGCTTTACATACGACTCCTGATATAAAGGACTATTGCTGGGGCGCTGAAGGAGTATTCCGACCCTATGCATTGGGGCCGGATTTAAGACATAATTTGTCTTCGCTGTATTCAGAGGGTACCTTTTTCCATGAGGGTGCCGGCGGCTGCTGCCTGTTGATAGATCCGGTAGAAAAGCTTGTAGCTGCGTGGTTTGTGCCGTTTGTTGATGATGTCTGGTGTGCCCATGCCTTGTTTAATGCAGCGGCTATCATGTGGTCGGGCTTGGAATAGTTTTGTTAGCGTAGGGGTTTATTTTAAAGGGGTATTTATTTAAAAGGATGTGGTAAATTGATAAGCGCTAAAACACCGTTTTCACCGGAGGAAGTAGGATACGACGGTAAGAGGTTAAATATACTAAATTCACACTTTGTAAAAATGGTTGAGAAAAAAGAAATTCAAGGCGCAGCTTATAGCTTGGCTATAGATGGTAAAGTATTTTCGAATACAGCTTTAGGAAAATTTTCATATAGAGAATCCGATGAGAGACCCTTGAAACCCGATACAATATATCGAATTTTTTCAATAACCAAATTATTCTGCGCTTTTGCAATTTTTCAGCTTGTTGAGGATGGTAAGTTGCGTCTGGATCAAACAGTTGGTGAGTTCCTGGAGGAATTTAAGGCCCCTCCATTTAACAAAATAAACATTGCGCAGCTGTTAGCACATACTTCAGGACTTGCTGCCGACCCCGGCTGTTTTGACAATAAATATTATAAAGCTCCGTGGGACTTTATTGAGAATATTAAGGATACGAAGGATGCAAACTGGATTGAAGCTGCCTTGTTAGCAGGGATGAGAAAAGAACCGGAAAAAGAGTGGGCATACTGTAGCTTTGGCTATGCCATTCTTGGTGAAATAATTAAAAGAGTTACAGGTGTTTTTTCACATGATTATATTATAGAAAATATAGTTAAGCCCTGTGAAATGGAGGATACAAGTTTTGAACCCGACCTGAATAAGGCTGAAAGATACATAATGCACTTCCCACGGTTTGAAAAGTACCTTAATTCTCTTTTGTCGGGTGAAAAAAAGGACAATGTCATATGGGATAAGGTTCCTGGCACTTGGAATGGGATGTATTCCACAGCTGCTGATCTAGTCAAGTTTGGTACAATGCTTTTAAATAAAGGCACCTACAATGGAAAAAGGGTTATAGGAAGAAAAGCTGTGGAAAAAATGACATCGGTTTATACAACACCGGATATTAAGGACTACTGCTGGAATAGTGGCGGAGTATACCACAGATTTGGGTTAGGCCCTGACTTGAAATATAATTTAGGGACTTTATATAGTCCTGAGACATTTTTTCATGAGGGTTATGGAACTTGCTCCCTGACAATTGATCCTGCCGAAAAGCTGGTAGCTGTCTGGTTTGCACCCTTTGTCGGAGGCAATTGGTTTGCACATGCAATTAATAATGTATCTGCCATAATATGGTCGGGGTTGAAATAATGGATTATATAAAAAGAAATTTACAGGTAGTAAAAGCAGTAGCAATGGTAACTTACAAGGAATGGAGTGCCTACCGTACTCACTCCATGGTTTCCATCTTTGTAGGTCCGGTTTATTTTATAGTACAATATTTTATCTGGAAGGCAGTATATTCGGGAAATAATGCCATAAACGGGATGGAGCTTCCCCAAATACTGACTTATTTCGGTGTTACTGCGCTGATCGGTTATTTAACTATGGACTTTGCGGACTGGAATTTGCAAATGCTGGTAAGGACAGGGAAGTTTCTGACATTTGCCCTTCGGCCAATACACCATAGATTTTTTGCGCTGTCACAAAAAATAGGACACCGTATTTTAGGCTTTATTTTTGAATTTATACCCTGCCTTTTAATATTTGTGTTCATATTTAAGGTTAATATGATGCCGGCAAGTCTTGGGTGGACAGTTCTTTCAATTGGACTTGCCTTCATGATGAATTTTTATCTGAATTACATAATTGGATTGACAGCCTTTTGGCTTGTTCAAACTACAAGCATACGAAGCGTATTTCAGTTGCTGCAGGCTATTTTTTCAGGAGGCCTCATTCCTCTGGTATTCTTCCCGGAGTCTTTACAGAAACTGCTGTTCTTTCTGCCTTTTCAGTATATTTCCTATGTTCCTACCATGGTGTATACAGGTAAATATTCACTTGCGGGGATTACCATGAGTATACCGCAAATAGTGGGAATACAGGCTATGGCAGTATTGTTGATCGCGTTAACAAGTGAAATTATATACAAAGCATCGATGAAAAGGTTTACAGGAGTAGGTGCATGACTAGATATCAGCTTTATATGTATTTGTGTATTCAAGTTTAGAAAAAAGCACCGGGCGTTTTTTTATTATTATTTGTCGCTGCGTGGCAGCGGAATGGGGTTATGATGAAAGTTAATTATGTGGGAATTTACATGGAGTGCATAAGAGTATCCTTTGCATCTGCCGCCACTTACAGGTTCAATTTTATTTTAAGCACAATTATTATGTTAATAAGTAATATACTTTTTCCATTGGTTACCATTCTAATTTATGGTTCGGGTGCCAGCTTCCCTGAGTGGTCCTTTTATGAGGTTCTGCTTATTCAAGCTGTATTCACTTTATCAGCCGGAATTTCAAATATGTTATTTAATGGCGTGTTATGGGCAACCATGCGCTACATAATTGACGGAAGTCTGGAAATAGTTCTGATTAAGCCGGTTGACTGTCTGTTCTTTTTGATAGCATCAACCTTTGAACTTGATAGTATCGGCCTTGTTGCCGGTGGAGGTATTATGTTTGGTATTGCGGCTGCAAACATTGGGTCCATATCATTATCTATGTGGCTTCAGTTTTTATTGCTGTTTATTTCGGGACTATTGGTAATGATGGGAATGTCACTTATTATGGCAGCTACTTCCTTTAAATGGGTGGGAAATTCCAGAATACCAGAGATATTTGAGAGTATAAAGTCCTTTGGGAAATATCCTCAAAGTATATTAAACAAGGCTGTTGCAAACTTTTCTGCATTTATTATTCCAGTGGCAATGGTCGGATGTTTCCCAGCAGCCGCATTACTTGGCAGAGCAGATTTTTTAATGTTTGTAGCAATTATACCATGTGTTATATTTGCACTGCTGGGAATATTTTTGTACAAATACATGATACACCTGTATGAAGGGGTTGGAGGTTAGTTTTAAAGACTTCGCTAAGCTCGTCCTCCAAACTAACCAATGAATTTATGGCCGCGCGATATATTCAAAGTATCTTTGAAAACGCGCATGGCCAATTAACCTCCTTTATTCGCCTTATAGCGGTAAAGGATATATATTTCTGTACATTTTATGGCCGCTACTACGGCTCATGGAGGTTAATAATGGATATTATTACTGTGAAAAACTTGAATAAGACCTATGAGACATATAAAAGGGGCAGTAAGTTTTCTGAAACGGTAAAAAGCTTCTTTAAAAGAGAAAAGGTTATTATTAATGCTGTTAAGGATATTTCCTTTACGGTGGGTGAAGGGGAAATAGCAGGAATACTTGGCCCTAACGGTGCAGGGAAATCAACTACTATAAAAATGCTTACAGGTACCCTTTTTCCTTCCGAAGGAGAAATCAAGGTAATGGGTTATACCCCCCATAAGGAAAGATCTACTTATGTGCGTAATATTGGTGCTGTGTTCGGACAGAAATCCCAGCTTATTTGGGATATTCCTCCATTGGACAGCTTTAACATGAACAAGGCTATCTATTCAATATCGGACAGGGATTTCAAAGCTACTCTTGATAACCTTACAGGCTTATTTGAGGTTGAAGATATAGTATCAAAGCCTACCAGAGTACTATCCCTGGGTGAGAGAATGAAGTGTGAATTTATCATGGCAATGCTCCACAAGCCTAAAATCGTTTTCCTGGACGAGCCTACCATAGGTCTGGATGTTATTGCAAAACAGCGTATAAGAGCCTTTATAAAGGAGATGAATTCCCAGGGGACTACCTTTATTCTGACCACCCATGACCTTGAAGATGTTGAGCAGCTGGCTCAGAAGGTTGTTATTATTAATCATGGTCAAAAGGTGTTTGATGATTCCCTTCAAAATCTTCAGCTTGCTCTGGGTTCAAAGAAAATCATACATTTAATGCTAACAAGGCCCCTGCCAGTAATGCAAATTGACAATGCTCAAATTGTTGAAAAGAAATCTGATTATGAGTATACTCTCGAGGTAGATTTGGGTAACAGCTCCATCAATGCCTTTATAAGATACTTAACAGATCTTTGTGAGTTCTCGGATATTTCAATTAAGGAGCTTCCCATGGAAAAAATTATAACACAGATTTACGAGGGACATGGTGTAGCCAATCTATAATTAGTTATAACCCTCAAATTATTAAGGAGTAGGGATTTTAAATCAAATCGCTGCTCCTTTTATACTTTTTAAGATACTTAAAAGTTACTTGCTATAGCATGTGAATATCGGCAAAGTATGAACCTCAAACTGTAAAATCTTGCTCGGTTGACATAATGCATACTTGTTGTTAACATAAATAAATAAATTTATAATGTTACATAGAAGGGTTATGGTTATGAAGTTTTTTAGGAAATTCTGTTTGTTAACATATCTTCTGATTATTACAGTTATATCAGTTAGTTTATTAGGTTTTAGCTCTTATGGAGCAGAGGGGAATAAAATACAAAAGCTTTATGCGGGAAAGACGACAACAAATGCATATAGCACAGCTAGTCTTCTGGCATTAAAAGCATATAAAGCATACATAAATGGAGCTTATGGAGACAATGAAACTGCTTCGGGTTCTGGAACCGGCCTGAGTAAAAGGGTTGTTGGGTATTACGCAGCATGGGCGGCGTACTCCGGTTTTACTCCAGATAAGCTGGATGCTGAAAAATTGACCCACATAAATTATGCCTTCGCGAATATTGGAAGTGATTTGAAGATAATTCTCGGTTATCCCGATATTGATCCTGCAAACATAAATAAACTGAATGCTTTGAAGAAAAAAAATCCAAACCTTAAAACTTTAATTTCTGTAGGCGGCTGGTCCTGGTCCGGGAGGTTCTCCGATGCAGCTCTTACCGATGCTTCAAGAACAGCTTTTGCCGACAGTAGCGTAGATTTTATTGTTAAATACGGATTTGATGGGATAGATATTGATTGGGAATACCCGGTGACAGGTGGTTTGTCCACAAATGTAAAGAGACCTCAGGATAAACAAAACTTTACATTACTGTTGAAAAAGCTTAGGGAAAAGCTGGATGCTCAGAGTCTCGCCGATGGGAAACAGTACTTATTAACAATAGCCGGTGGTGCAGGTGATTGGTATATCAACAATACTGAACTTGGGATAGTTCATCAGTATTTGGATTATGCAAATGTTATGACCTACGATATTCATGGAAACTGGGATAGTTTTACCGATTTTAATGCCCCCCTATACAATAATACAGATACCTCACCTCAGTTAAAGTGGAGTGTAGACTCAGCGGTAAATAGCTGGCTAAAAACGGGAATACCTGCAAAGAAGCTTGTGATGGGTGTGCCGTTTTATGGTTACAGGTATACAACCGTAACCAATGCCAATAACGGCTTATATCAGACTTATTCCGGTGGCTCATCGATCAGCTACGCTAATATAGTAGCAAACTATTTAAATGCTCGAGGTTTTACAAGATACTTCCATAAGCAGTCGATGATACCCTGGCTGTTTAACGGTTCAACTTTTATAAGCTATGAGGATGAGCAGTCAATCGGATTAAAAGCACAGTACATAAAGGATAAAAATCTTGGTGGTGCAGCTGTGTGGGAGCTGAGCCAGGACCCCAATAAGGTTCTGCTGAGTGCTCTATACAACGGAATAAGGTAACGCTAATATTATAGCCTGAAATGTAAAAGTGGTTCAAAACATGATGAAATGCAGTCAAACAATTTTTTAGTTCTGTCAGTAATAGTTTAATATAATTTGATTTATAATTTAATTTGCGATATGTACGTTAGTACAAATAACTTCAATGTGGAAGCATGGTAGAAAAGTGGTAAAGGAAAATAAGCCTGGTTATTTTTCATTATCATTTTTCGTGTGCAACACAGTGAAGTTATTTTGTATGGAAGTATATTGCTAAATATAGAACGATAAATCAATTTTTAAAAAACTATCTATTAGCAAAAATACTATTTGACAAATAAATACTTCGGGCGTAGAATATAAAATATACTTCGAACAAAGAATTAATTTAAGGGAGTGTTTAAGAATTCAAAACGAAGGCTTCGACTTTGAAACATTATTATTTGACTATATAGATGAGTTGAAATTCCTGCTTTTTCCGGATCAATGGAGTACAGCTTTTATGGAGTACTCAAAAAATGAGATATTGGTGCTTATTTATCTCTTTAAAAGGAAAACGGCCAACATGACCGAACTGTCAGAGTATATTTGTGCACCTTTAAACACATCCACCGGAGTAATCAGCAGGCTTGAGAAAAAGAATATGGTTCAGAGAGTAAGGGGAAATGAAGACAGAAGAGTAGTAAACATTGTATTAACCTCAGCTGCCAAAGCTTTTATTGAAGAGGAGAAGAAACTGCTTTCCTTTTATCTCAATGAGATATACAAAGCTCTTACAGAAGAAGAGAAGGCAGCTGGAATGAGTATTTACAATAAGATTATAACTACTCTGAAAAAGGGAAGATCAGTAGAAAACCAAAGCGGTGATACAGTTAAAAGAGTTAAGAGGATTAATATTGAATA
>JAEYWA010000003.1 GCA_023431385.1 Bacillota bacterium
TGCGATAATCAATCCAACGATTAAACCAATTAAAATGCTTGTAAGTTCGATTGTTACACACCTCCTCCTTATTCAGTTTTCAATGCTCAATTTTCAAAATTCATATTCGAAATATAGTCAATATTTAACCTTTGGTATCCGAAGTATAAAATGAAATTGACTTTTTATGATGGTAAAGTTGGAAAGGAAAAAAGAAAACCCCTACTGTATCGCAAACAGTATGATCATAATCAAAAAACAGAGTTTATGCCTATGGCTATAATCAGTACATAAATGTACTTTAAATCGATATGAGATATAAAAACAAACCTGCATATATAAATTAGCCTACATAAAGCATATATTCTAAAGTCAACAATCTGACAAATGTGTTTTCTGATAACAATAACCTTCTACAATACAACCAACTAAATTGTCATAATCAAGTTAATTTTAATCTTTTTTAATTTTTATGTCAAGAATTAAAAAATTCATAGGCTATTGCCACGTATTTTTGTGACATTTAACCTATAATATTATATTCCTGACTACAATAGTACAAACATGATAATAAAATTCTCGGCTTAAGGCAAATTATTTTGCAGTAAGGTGGCCTTTACTGTATTTTTCATAAGCATGGCTCTGGTCATTGGTCCTGCTCCACCAGTAACTTTTGTAATTGCAGACGCGATTTCTGAAACAGTCGTAAACTGTACATCCCCCACCAGCTTACCGTCTGCACCGCGGGATACACCAACATCAATGACTACTGCACCTGGTTTAACATATTCAGGCTTAACAAATTCCGCCTTTCCTATGGCGACAACCAAAATGTCCGCACTCCTACATATTTCAGAGATATTGGCTGTCTTTGAATGGCAAATCGTAACCGTTGCATTTTTTGCAAGCAGAAGAATTGCTTGTGGCTTACCAACGATATTACTTCTTCCAACTATGACACAATGCTTTCCCTCAATCTGAATATCATTAGCTTCCAAAAGCTCTACAACTCCGGCAGGAGTACATGGCAGAAACTGTGGCTTACCGATCATCAAGTTTCCGACATTTACTGGATGGAAGCAATCTGCATCTTTCTGAGGATTTATAGCGGCTATAACTCTATCCTCGTTAATGTGCTTTGGTATAGGGAGCTGAACAAGTATTCCATTGACATTATTATCGTTATTTAACGTTTCAATTAGTTCTAACAATTCTTCCTCTGAAGTTGATGCCGGAAGAGCATATTCAAATGACTTAATTCCTATCTCGGCACAATCATTTTTCTTATGATTTACATATACTCTTGAAGCAGGATCGTCTCCTACTATAATAACTGCCAGACCGGTACTTATCCCTTTTCCCCTGAGGGCTTCAACCTTCTCCTTAAGTCCAGCTTTAACTTTAGCTGCAAGTTCTGTTCCATTTAATACTTTTGCTGACATTTATGATTCCTCTCATTTACATTTATTATTGACTGGAAGAAAATCCATCTGCTGTGGAAAAATCTTCTTCCTTTGATTCCTTATATATTTTATTTTAAGGAAATACCGTTGTCAATTTGTTTAGTAATGCAGCTTTTTGCTGCTTGCCTTCTTCCTGTTTCCATCTATTCTCTTTCTTCTTGCATTATTATTACCGTCTTTCTGCTTCTTTTCAGCAAATCCTTTCTGCTTCTTTGAAGCAAATCTTGGTAAGCTGCCAGCAGAGCTGCTTACTCTGGACTTTAGATTACTTCCTGTTGGACTGGTACCTCCAAGCTTTTTGCTGCTATTTAGTGTTTGTTTTGAAGCCTTCTTCAGACCAAAATCTTCAGACTTTTTACCTTCCTGCTTTTGTCTATCGGTTGCCGGCTTCCTGCCAGCCTGCTTATGTTTGCTGTCAAAGGATTTTCTTACTGCTTTCTTTTGTATACTGTCTGCTTTCTTCTGACTGCTGCCGCCTGACAGTATCATCCCTTTCAAGGGCTTAACAAGGCAGTTTGGGCCGAAACCTATTAAATCCTCTCTATGAGCCTCCTTTAAAGCCTCGACAACAAGATGGTAGTTTTCCTTTTTTCTATACTGAAGTAAAGCCCTTTGCATTGCTTTTTCCCGGGGTAATTTAGGAACATATACCTTCTTCATATTCCTCGGGTCATATCCCGTATGAAACATACATGTGGACAATGTTCCGGGCGTTGGGTAAAAATCCTGTACCTGTTCAGGATTTATTTTATTTTCCTTAAGATATTCAGCAAGCTCCACAGCGGCATTCAGATCGCTTCCAGGATGGCTGGAAATCAGATACGGAACAAGATACTGTTCTTTATTTATTTTCCTGTTAATATCATAGAATTGCTTTACAAATCGGTCATATAGCTTCCTGTCAGGTTTACCCATCTTCTCAAGTACTCTATCTACTACATGTTCAGGCGCAACTTTCAATTGTCCGCTGACATGATGTTCGCAAAGTTCAGTAAAGAATTCATCATTTTTATCCAGCATCAGATAATCATACCTGATACCCGAACGTATAAATACCTTTTTAACCTCCGGAAGGGCTCTGAGCTTCCTCAATAAATCCAGATACTCGGAATGATCCACTTTCAGGTTTCTACACGCATTTGGATGCAGACACTGCCTGTCCTTACACACTCCGTGCTTTTTCTGCTTTTCACAGGCTACATTTCTGAAATTAGCAGTTGGTCCTCCCACGTCATGTATATAGCCTTTAAAGCCTTCGGACCAAATAAGCTTCTTTGCCTCGTTTATAACTGAAGCCTGACTGCGCTTCTGAATCACTCTTCCCTGATGAAAATTCAAAGCGCAGAACGAACATCCCCCATAGCAGCCTCTATGGCTTGTTATACTGAATTCTACTTCAGTAATTGCAGGAATCCCGCCCCATTTCTCATAAACCGGGTGATAGGTTCTTTCATAGGGTAGTGCATAAACCTTGTCCAGTTCAGAGACAGACATAGGCATTGACGGAGGGTTTTGTACCAGATATCTGTCTCCGTGTTTTTGAACCAATATTCTTCCGCTTATGGCATCCTGTTCATTATATTGAATTTTAAAGGCTTCGGCATAGGCCTTTTTGTCTTCAGCCACCTCTTCAAAAGAAGGCAATACAGCTACTCTCTTTGAGCCATTAGAAGGTATGGCATTCCTAATTTCTTCAGGAAGCTCATCATAGGCGGCAAGATAGCAACACCCATTGGTATGTTTTATACTGGATATGGGAACATCCTTTCTCAACAGCTTTGCTATTTCAACAATAGGTTTTTCTCCCATTCCATAGGATAAAATATCGGCTTTTGCATCGAGAAGTATAGACCTTCTGACCCTGTCGTCCCAGTAGTCATAATGGGCAAATCTTCTGAGACTAGCCTCTATTCCTCCAATTATAACAGGTGTATCCTTAAAAATTTCCTTTATTTTATTTGCATATACTATTACCGCACGATCAGGTCTGTAGCCTGCCTTCCCTCCGGGAGAATAAAGATCGTTTGACCTTTTCTTCCTGCTTGCAGTATAATGATTGACCATTGAATCTATAACACCGGAGGAAATAAGGACACCATATTTAGGACGTCCTAACCTCTTAAAGTCATAATTGCTCTTCCAATTAGGCTGAGCAATTATGCCGACTTTGAAGCCCTCACTTTCCAGAACTCTTGTAATTATCGCATGTCCAAAGCTTGGATGGTCTACGTATGCATCTCCGCTTATATATAGAAAATCCAGCTGTTCCCAGCTGCGATCATTCATATCTTCAAAGCTTATAGGTAAAAAAACCATTTAAATCGTCCTTTACAATAATTTAAACTACATGATTCTTACTAATAGATCTTACATATCCGGCAAACAAAGCCAGTATTATTCTATCACAAATGAAGAAGAGTATAAACAAAATGAGACTTATACTCAAGTAAGCAAATAAAGGAAGCCACCTGGTAGGGTGGCCGCCGGAAATGTTATTATATCAAACTTCTAGTTATAAATCTATCTGTAATTGTCAACTTTCTTCAACCATCAGCAGCTTCCCCTGCAGCGAGTCGAAAACATTATTCACATATACCTGCTGTTTTATTTCGGGGTTAATACTAATGGCTTTTTTCAGGTTATCCAAAGCTATATCCTGTTTCTTCATCATAGCATATACTGCTGCTATATTATAGTATATCTCTGCCTCGCTGACATTTTGGTTCAGTGCTCTACTGTAAGCCTTTAAAGCCTCTTCATACTTCTTAGTCTCCGTAAGCGAAGCACCAAGGTAGTAATATATTTCGATATCATCAGGATTTTTCTCAATAGCGCGCTTGAAGACATCAGCCGCGTCATCGTACCTCCTGAGTTCAAACAGCACAATACCCATGTTATAGTATAATTTATAGTTGTCGGAGCAGGCCTTTATGCCGCTGGTATAGGTTGCCAACGCTTCCATGGGACTGTCTATTTTGGAGAAAAGGATTCCCAGATTATTGTATGCATCAACAAAGTCTATTTTATTCAAAATTGACCCCTTATACAGCTCAATTGCTTTTGAGATCTCTCCCATTTCTTCATAGACCAGAGCTAGATTAAACATACAGCTATGGCTTTTAGGATTTAATTCAACCGCTCTTTGATACTCATTAACGGCCTTGTTCAAGTCCTTCAGTTTAAAATAGCAGCCAGCAAGGTTGTAATGTCCGTTAAAATCATCTTTATTTATTGCTATATAAGACTTATAGACCTTAACAGCTTGTTCATAACTCTTGCGGTTCATCAAAAGCCTGCCCAGTTCTGCATAACCATCGGGTTTTTCTGGTATCAACCTGACACACTTTCTGAAACATTCCTCGGCCTGGTCATTGTCCTCAAGCTCAGTGTAAAGTTTTCCCAGCAAGAGTGATATGTTATAATTATTACTGTCTTTTTCAAGAATTTGCTGATAATATTTAACAGCTTCCAGCCTGTTTCCTCTTTCTGTAAATATTCGTCCAATTCCTTCTTTTGCGATATTGAATTCAGGATTGATTTCAAGGGCCTTCTCAAAGTTGTCCAGGGCAAAGTCAAGTTTCCCCATATTTAAATAGGTTACACCGATATTATAGTATACAAGATATTGCTTAAATTGAATATTTTTAATAGCTTCTGAATTTGAAGAAGTATTGTTTGAAGTATTTTTTGAATCCTTTTTTGAAGTCTTTTTCAGCTGTTCGATAAGTTGTGTGTTTAACTCCAGAACCCTTCTGTAATAGCCTTGGGCTTCACTGTACATACCCTTTTTAAAGGTTGTATTTGCGTAGTTAAAATACAGGTTTGATGAAGAGCTTACCAGACCTATCAAGCTGTTATATACCTCATAGGCATCATCATAGCACTCATTACTATAAAGGTTCTCAACCTGAATAAGTTTTTTTCTTATACCCTTGAACAAGTCCTCCCTGATAAAGCCAAGTTCCGAAATTGTATCGTTTACAAAGGCCTCATTCGATATTATACTCATCACTTCTGTGGTATTTTCTTCTTTGACGGTTTTATTTCTTTCAATTGTAATAAACCCGTCAAAACTTCCGTTCTCCTTAATCTTTTTAATCATTGACCGATAGTCATAGGCAACGAACAAACAAGGAAAAACTATACCGCAAATAAGGTAGAACAATTCAATAGTATTACTGGTATGAACCTGATTTATCAGCGACAGTAATACTATTGTCAAAGCAGAGAGCTGAAGAGTAAAGGAAACAAGAGTTAGAATACTCTTGGTCTTCAGAAGTCTATAAAATACGTACACCAGTAATAAAACCAGAAGAACCATATTGAATGTAGTCAACAGAAACATACCTGCACCCCCACGTGTATCCGGCCGGCTTAAAAAAAATGTATTTATAAAGAACCTACATCCTTTCATTCTGTGCCTGGAGCCTGAATCTTTTGCATTAATCTATTTACCTCTTTATTGGATTATATTAAAAAGACTGGCTGATTATTAATCCAGGGAAATATGCATATAAATTTACTGCTGTTTTGCTTTCTGTCTGTCCTTGTCATTCATTTGCATTTCCATCCATTGCTGCCTGGTTATCAGCACCTGCCTAGGCTTGCTGCCCTCAAACCGGCCGACTATGTTTCGAGCCTCCATTTGATCAATTATTCTGGCAGCTCTGGAATAACCCACTTTAAACTTTCTCTGCACAAGCGAAACCGAAGCCTGACCAGCTTCAACCACCATATCAATCGCCTGATTCAGCAATTCATCGTTGTCACCGGCACTTTCTTCACTTCCTGTACTGTGGTCATTTATCTTTTCAATAATGTTTTCATCATAGTTGGAGTAACCCTGTGTTTTTATGAACTCAACTACCTTTTCAACCTCACTGTCCGAAACAAAGGAGCCTTTTACGCGTAGAGGCTTTGGTTCTCCAACGGGATAGAACAGCATATCTCCCCTGCCAAGTAGCTTCTCAGCACCACTCATATCAAGTATGGTTCTGGAATCCACCTGGGACGAAACTGCAAAAGATATTCTTGAAGGTATATTGGCCTTAATTACACCGGTTATGACATCCACTGATGGTCTCTGAGTGGCAATAACCAGATGCATGCCTGCTGCTCTGGCCATCTGCGCCAAACGGCATATTGCATCCTCTACGTCGTTAGGAGCCACCATCATAAGGTCTGCCAGCTCGTCCACTATAATAACTACCTGCGGTAATATGCCAGGCTCGTCATTTGCTTTCAGCATGGCGTTATACCCCTTTAAATCTCTTACACCCTTGTCGGCAAAGAGCTTGTATCTGTTTACCATTTCCTGAACAGCCCAATTCAAGGCACCAGCCGCCTTTTTAGGATCTGTAACAACCGGTATCAGTAAATGAGGTATGCCGTTATAAATACCCAATTCAACTACTTTCGGGTCAACCATCAATAGCTTGACCTCATCAGGAGAAGCCTTAAACAAAATACTCATAATAAGGCTGTTTATACATACACTCTTACCTGAACCGGTGGCACCGGCAACAAGTAAGTGAGGCATCTTAGCTATATCTGCAACAACTGTTTCCCCGGAAATATCCTTACCCACCGAGAAGGCAAGCTTGGAGGGATGGTTTGCAAACTCTTTTGCTTCCAGAATGTCCTTTAACAATACTGCTGACATTTCCTTGTTCGGAACCTCTATGCCCACCGCTGCCTTTCCCGGAATCGGTGCTTCGATTCTTACCCCGGCTGCCGCCAGGTTCAACGCTATATCATCCGACAGATTGACAATTTTACTTACCTTGACTCCGGGGCTTGGTTGGATCTCATACCGGGTGACAGCCGGACCACGGCTGATATTAATGACTCTTGCCTCAACACCGAAACTTTTCAAGGTATCCTCAAGCTTTTTTGCCCCTTCCAAAGCACTGTTTTTCAATGCCTTTACGTTGGTAGCATCATCCTTGCTTTCATCCAGCAGATCCAATGAAGGATAGTTATATATAAGCGGTTTAGCAGGTTCAACCTGTGGAATGATTATATCACCGCTATCTTCTGACATACTTGCATCTATAGAATTACCCGGGTCAGACCTTCCGCTTTCATTTACTCCGCTTTGAGCATCGCTTGTAAGCTGGAGGTCCGATAAATCATTCTCCACCACTTCAATACTCTGTTCAGTATAATCTAGTCTTTCAGGAGAGATTCCCATACCTTTTACATCTGCAACCACTAAATCGTCGGCAACATCATCATTAAAGCCTGTAAGCCCCACTGTAAATGTCTCCTCAGCCTGACCCGCCATTTCCGCTGCATCGCTATTCAGTGCCGCTGCTACTTCTGAATCGTCCTTCCCTAACTTCTTTGGAGTTTTGATTGCCCGGTTTTCTCTTTCTATTTTGAAGTTGATAATCTTTCGCTTACCAGCCGAGGCTGTTTCATCCTCTTCATCATTGGACTGATTTTCAAGCTCAGCTTCTCTCTCCATCATCTTTTCGGCTTTTTTTATTTTTCTAGTCTCGTTTGCTGCTTTAATCTTTATTGAGAAAAAGGCAGAAGCATTTTTGAGAAATGCCGCCATTGAAACATTGGTTAGAAGTATTATATCTATAACTGAAATTGTAGTAAGAATTATTATGGTACCCAATATCTGAAAGGTCATTAACAACGGTAAAGTTATAAGTCCTCCTAATAATCCTCCACCGTTAATACTTGCACCCTGTGTATAAAATTCTTTCAAGCTCAAATAAAAGGACCTTCCCGAATAATCATCATAGTTGAACTCAGCAACCTGAAAATATGACGAAATAAGCACCAGAAGAATACCAAGATATATAATCCTTAGCTTAAAGGTATGCGAATCCTTTTTAAAAATCATTGCAATCCCGTATACAATCAATATCACGGGAACTATAAATGCAGGAATGCCCAAAAAACCTAAAAGAATATTCGAAATAGCTTTTCCGAATACTCCCATTGATTTACTAAATAAAAAACTAAAAAGTGATAATACACCAAACGCAAAGAGTATAAGGCCTAATATTTCATTTTTATACCTTGAAAAGCCACTTTCCACTCTCTTATATTTTTTCTTCTTTTGTACCTTTTTGACTTGCATCAGTACACCCCTCATCAGTTATTATCAAAAGGCTAAACTAATCTTATATGCCTGTTGTTGGCATATGAAGAAATTATATCACATTTTCGAGAATTGTTCCATCGGGGTTTTATGTAAAGAGTATAGGTTTTTTAAAACTAGTTTTTAAGTTTTATGTAAAGATAATTAACTGCATAGGATTCTGGTTCGAGAAAGGCATAGAAGATATAAAAATCATTTGGCCGCTTAATTATATACTTCATAATCAAACGGCCTGAACAGAGTATTACTCTAAATCATTATCTGGATTAAACAGCTGCTTCAGCAATTCAAGCTGGGAAAGCAGAAGAGTTTCGGATTTTGTTTTAAAAATGTGCAGTCTCTTTTTCATTTCTTCGTATTCAAATCTAATTTTAATAACTTCCTGATTTGCATCGTTAATAATCTTTTGAGCTTTTATTTCAGCCTCTTTAACAATGTTTTCAGCCTTCTCATAAGAATTTTTCTTAATCTCTTCACCGGTCTGCTGAGCAACAATTAATGTATTTTGCAGAGATTCCTCAATATTTTTATAATGCTGTATTCCTTCGTTTAAAACCGAAATTCTATCCTTAAGCTCAACATTTTCCTTTATGTATAACTCATAGTCCTGAATAATACTATCTAATACTTCATTTACCTGGTCCTCATTGTAACCTCTTAAATTCTTCTTAAACTTAATGTTATCAAGATCATTAGGAGTATAGTTCATAATCACCCAACCTTTCCAAGGAGCAAACAGTTCCTTGATAAAATATCTTATTCAAAACGTTTAATAACTATATTAATGCGATCTTTTTTAGTGGTTCCACCAACTTTGTCCAACACTATCCGGCCCTTGCCGCGTATAGAAATAACATCTCCCTCAGACAGCTGTTTGGATGGATTTGAAACCATCTCCCAGTTGACATTTACTCTTTGGGACTTAAAATACTCCATAACCTTTGTTCTTGACATTCCAAAACCGCTTGCAGTTACCGAGTCGGCCCTTACAGATGCAACGGTAGTATTGATAACTTTCTCCTTCCTTTCGGGAGGAGTGTATTGATAAAATAGTTGTAACTCGCATTCAACTTTCGTATTACCAATTTTGTCCAAATTTATTGAAATATATTCCGATATTTTATCAACCATAAAAACATCTGCATATGATTCATAAACCAGGATATCGCCTATTTTCTCACGCTTAATTCCTAATCCAAGTATTGAACCAAGATAATCTCTATGTGACAAATCCTTTTCAATAACTGGTGTTATCCTTAGACAGCTTATTGGGGCATTATTCAAAGCATCATCATCGTCAATAATATCCGAGCTCATAGCTGCCAATACCCGTTCTGCCCCTTTATAACCACCGGTAAAGGTAAGAAAAATTCCATCCGCTTTATTTAATACCCGTTTGGCAATAACTGCCTCATGGGGAGAAAGAAAATCCGAATATACAAAAGAGGAATACCGGCACTGTTCTGCCTTATCTAAAAGACGAGAAACCATAACCCTATCCTCAATACCTAACACCATCTTCAATAGTTCGTTTTTATTCATATAATATGTTAATAAAATCCGTTAATAAGTACGTTAAATACAATATAAACTGCTCTGCGTATAATACCTACAAGTAGGAATGCAACAATAGGCGAAAAGTCTATCATTGAAAACATGGAATTAGACATAAGCCGGGACCGGCTTAACATATTTCTTATAGGTGCAAGAACAGGTTCAGTAATGGCATAAAGCAAATCTACAGCTTTATTATCTCTTGAAATAGGCAACCAGGATAACAATACCCTTGCTATGATTACCCATTCATAAACCAATAAAACCAATAATAATGCTTCCCTAACCGCTACCATTAACAAAACCTCCATTATAAAATCAAAAGCTTCTGATTCTTTATCTATATATTAATTATTTTGCCCAAGGAAATACCGTTTTATTTCTCAGCTCTTCCTTCAAATCTCCGCTAACATCAACGTTGTTTGGAGCAATTACAAATATATCACAGGATACCTTCTGTATACTACCATCAAGGGCATAAATTGAGCCGCTTAGAAAGTCAATTATCCTTTGGGCATCTGTTTTCTCTATACCCTCAAGATTTATGACAACCGGCTTTTTTGCCTTTAAGTGATCACAGATATCCTGAGCATCATCAAATGTATTTGGCTGAGAAACTACCATTTTAAATTGATTTGCTGAATGAATATTTACAACCTTACCAGATTGCTGTTTTTTAGAATTGTTAAAAAAATGTGTCTGAATAGGTTCACTTTTGAGTTCATCCTTATAGTCGGTATCACGAAGATCTAAATCCTCATCCTCTTCATCATCTATAGCTTCCCATCCGACGAAATTGAAAACTTTGTTTAGAAGTTTTGACATTTCAAATACCTCCTGCATCTTTAGTAAATTTATTTAATATTTTCTCGCTTGTAAAAATTACCTTTGTGAATAATCTCTCTTTCCAAATATACTTGTTCCGATTCTGACTACATTTGCACCTTCTTCGATTGCGACTTCAAAATCGTTGCTCATACCCATGGAAAGATAATCCATACTAACATTATCATATCTTTTACTCTTTATGTCAATATATATATTATAAAGATTCCTAAAGACAGGCCTTACGTCCTGCGGGTCCTGAGCATATGGCGCTATTGTCATAAGCCCTTTTAAGGCAATATTTTCCATACCAGATAAAACTGATATATATTCATTTACCTTATCCGGACTTATACCGAACTTGGTTTCTTCTCCGGATACATTTACCTGCAGGAGTATATCCACTTTTCTCTGGTGCCTGGCAGCCCTTGTGTCAATTTCCTTTGCAAGTTCCAGACTATCTACAGAGTGTATCATTTGAACCTTATCCACGATGTATTTCACTTTGTTGGTTTGAAGATGACCTATAATATGCCACTTTATATCTGAAGGCAGCCGGTCGTATTTTTCCAATAACTCCTGTACCCAGTTTTCTCCCATATCTCTAAGTCCGTATTCATATACACTATTAATTCTATCAACATCAACAGTCTTTGTAACTGCTATTATTTTGATATCCTCCAGGGACCGGCCGCTTTTTTCTGCTGCTGCCCTTGCTCTTAACATAATATTATGCAAATTTCTCTTTATTTCTGAATCAGTCAATTGTCTGCCCCTCCTGAATATTGTTAGGATTAAGTATATATGTATTGTACAAGGCTATTGAGTTTTCGCCTTCCAGGTTATCAATTATTACAGCATCTTCATTCATACCTATGATTTTTACCTTTTTAATGGTTGCAGTATGGCCCTTAACAAGTGTTATTAAGGCCGTCATGTTTTTTAAGTCAATATTGCGCAGGGAACTGTAAGGCACCTTCAGGCCGGTATAACTCGATAATATTATGTCCGCATTTACCCTTCTTAATCCTACAGTTTCATTCAAGCCAGTATCAAACTTAAACGCTACTATTCTTTTCCCATTGATCAAGTTAGAGCTATATATTATTTTAGCATCTATACTCAATCCTGTTTCATTTATTCTAAGCATTACAGTATTATCAAGCTTTAAGGTCTTGGTATGCTTTTCATCAACCGCGGCAACCATATGACTCTCGAGATCTTTTACCAGTTTTGCCACCGGTTTACCCTTTACTACGTCTATTACATTGAAGTCTCTGTTTGTTTCCTTTGTTGTAATTTTATCCAGCTCCTCAGGAGTAATATTTCTGATGACTTCTGGGGTCAGAATTGTTTCGTAACCGTCTATGGCGTAAGATATCAGACCCGAGCTGTTGGTGCGTATTTCCGTTATATTATTGTTCAGCTTACTTTGTATAGCAGCCTTTTCGTTCTTTAACTTTTTTATATAAGCAGCGGACTTACTGCTATCACCAAAAATATCAGATTTTCTATAAACTATTTTATCAATATTTGTCAGGCTTGTGTAACTTTCAACAAGACTGCCGCGAACTGATTGCTGAGCAAGGTTTTTCACCTCTTCAATTATTTCGGTGTCAAGTTTCTTTATGTCACTGGAGAAGGTATTAATATTTTCCTTTTGTGCATTCTGAGCTCTTTCAATCTCCATTTCCTTCGTTTTAAGTTCTGCATAGGTCGATACAGGAACATTTTTTACAACCGAAGCTATTCGATAATAAGCTGGAACTTTTTCTCCGTCCACGGCGTCCATTACACAATTTCCCGTTTCAGGTGACATAATAAGCTTTTCATTTCGTATAAAGACCCCGTCAATATTCTGTACTTCTTCTATCTTTCCTATTTTAAGTATATCTGTTTCAACACCGTTACCATAAATAATGAATAACAGTGAAGGAAGGTATATTAACAGAAATACTACTAAAATAAGAGTCCCTATTCTCACACTCTGCTTTTTAAAAATACTCATGTTAACCTCCGTTCAGCTGCCTTGCAGCGATTGCTATATCAGGAAACTTATTAGTGAAAACAACCTGCCAATGAATTATTTCACCATTCCAAGATTGTATAATTTCTGCAGTGCTATCATATTACCCAGCTTTACGTGTTCATACACCAGCCCACCCTGCATATATGCTATGTAGGGGCTTTTTATAGGAGCGTCTGCACTGAGCTCAATTGATGAACCCTGAATAAAAGCACCGGCTGCCATAATCACCGGAGAATCATAACCAGGCATGTCCCACGGTTGCGGCGTAACATAAGAATCCACCGGCGACCCCTTCTGGATGCCCTGGCAAAAAGCTATAAGGCTTTGCTCATTGTTAAACTTTACAGCCTGAATAATGTCACTTCGATTTGCTTGAACAGAAGGGAGTGTTTCAAAGCCGGCTCGTTCCATCAGAGCAGCACAGAATACTGCTCCTTTAAGGCTTTCTGCTACCACATGGGGTGCCATGAATAAACCCTGGAACATAAGTCTGTTATTACCCAGAGAAGCTCCAACTTCTTTTCCCAGGCCGGGAGATGTAAGTCTATATGCAGCCTGCTCCACAAGTTCCCTTCTTCCGGCTATGTACCCACCTGTCAAGGCCAGCCCTCCACCGGGATTTTTAATCAGCGACCCTGCTATTATATCGGCACCAATCTCTATTGGCTCAACCTCTTCGACAAATTCGCCGTAACAGTTGTCAACCATAACTACTATTGATTTGTTAATGGATTTAATGGTGTTTATGACGTTACTTATATCCTCAATGCAAAGGGCATCTCTCCAGGAATAGCCTCTGGAGCGCTGAATCATTGCCATTTTGGTAGTTGGGGTTACTACATTTTTTATCTGCTCGATATCAGGTTTACCGTCAGGTCTTAATTCAACCTGCTTGTATTTTACACCGAATTCTTTAAGTGAGCCACACTTTTCTCCCCTTATGCCTATTACTTCTTCCAGTGTGTCATAGGGCTTGCCTGTTACTGCAACCAACTCGTCTCCGGGTCTCAGATTTCCAAACAGGCAGAGGGCTAATGCCTGGGTACCTGATACAATCTGGTGACGTACAAGAGCATCTTCTGCTTTAAAAATATTTGCATAAACACTGTCAAGAACCTCTCTTCCCCTGTCATCGTATCCGTAGCCCGTGGTTCCGTTGAAGTGTGAATCACTGAGTTTGTTCTCCTGCATTGCTTTTATTACTTTCAGCTGATTTAGCTGCTTTATACCATCTATTCTTTCAAACACCTTTTGAGCATCTATTTCTGCCTGCTCGGCCAGTTCAATCACTCTATCCTCAATTTCGAAATTCTGTTTTAAATATTCTCTTGTTTTAAAATCCATGGTTAATTTTCCTCTTTCGTATGAGCGGTAATGTAATAATATAATATAAGAAGTATAAATGCTTTTTATTGCATTATATACCATTTACCAAGTTCCTGCTAGGTTTTATAACACATATGTAACGATAAAATCTTCAGGATGGATAAAAATTCCATCCCATATGAGAACATGATAGCCCATGTGAGTTCAAGTGAGTTCAAGTGAGTCATGTAGTCCATACGTGGTTGCAGTTGATTCAATTTTACCTGTATAATTACAGAATAAGTATTTTATATTACACTATAGATATATTTTATTAAATAGATTTTTGTAGATATTTATTCTGGTAATTTCTACAGATATATTATAGATAAATTTCAAAACATTTTTAGCCTACTTATGGCTCATGGAGGCACCATGGTACTAGAACACAAAGCTGATTTTACCGATACAGGTAAACCATTAAAATATATTCTTAAGGGTAGCATGAAAATATCTGAAAGATTGATTAAAAAGCTGAAATTTCAGAATAAAATTTATGTAAACAACGAGGTGGTGCATGTTAATTATATCGTAAAAGAAAATGATCAGGTTAGAGTTGAACTCGAACTTGAAGAAGACTGCGAATACATTGAACCGCAAGCTATTCCCTTAGACATAATTCATGAAGATAACTGTTTATTGGTGTTGAATAAGCAGCCCGGTATTGTTGTACATCCTACCTGCAGTCATCCGGACTCTACTATTGCAAACGGTATTGTATTTTATCTCAAGCAAAAAGGTATTTCAAAGAAGGTCAGACCTGTAAGCAGACTGGACAGAGAAACCTCCGGAATAATTATTTTTGCAAAAAACCAATATACTCAGGAAGTACTCATTAAACAAATGCATAGCGGAATATTTGAAAAGGAGTATCTGGGAATTGTGCAGGGTATCCCCTCCGATAAAAGTGGAACGATAAATCTTCCTATTGACAGGAAGCCTGGTAGTATAATGCTCAGGCATATTTCTGAAACAGGTGCTCCTTCTGTTACACATTATGAGGTTATTGAAAGTTTTCCTTCAAATAATGCTGCTTTACTTAGATTTAAGTTGGAGACCGGCAGGACACATCAGATTCGAGTCCACTGTCAGGCAATGGGCTTTCCAATCTACGGAGACACGTTATATTCTGAAAATACAGACTTTTTAATTTCCCGACAGGCGCTGCATTCCCATATTACTAAAATCAACCATCCTGAAACCCATAAGGAGGTTGTTTTCCAAGCTGAACTGCCTGTAGATATGAAAATGGTTCTGGAAATAATGAGAAACTAACTGTAAATATTTTACATATGTTCTCCAGTATGCTACTATTTTGTTAGTAAACAGCTTCAAACCTGTTCTTAATCGGCTGGTTCTACCAATGAAGAAGGCATAATAGGAGGCAAGGTAAATATGGATGTATTAAAGGATCGTTATTCAATCACAGAGTTAAGTGAATCTTTAAATATAACTGATCACGCTTTAAGATTTTATGAAAAGGAGTTTGGCCTTAAAATTCCAAAAGATAGCAGAGGCCGAAGGTTTTATACCACCGAGTTGGCCAACGTTATGTATCAGATTAAAGACATGCGGGATCAGGGCCTCGAACTTAAAGCAATTAGGAAAATATTTGAAGATGAAAATATAATTTCTGAAGCCAACACTTTTTCAGTATTTACTTCTGAACCGGCTAAAGGGGAGCAACTTCCCGCACTCATGGGGTCTTCTCCAGCTCATTTGAACAGCTCCGAGCTTGCGGTTATAATGGATGCCATAAATACTATGAAAGAACAGGTTTATAGTAATATTTCCACAGAGCTTATGTCTACAAAAGATCATATATCAAAAGAAATCCAAAAATCCAAGCTTGAGTTGGGAGCCTGTGTTGAAAACAGTTCAAGAAAACTTGAAATAAAACTTGATAGACATTTTCAGGAGGTTGACAGAAGTATTACAAGCTGGAGGGAGAAAAAGAGTACCTCTCTTGGCGGAAGGTTAAGGAAGTTAATCGGGAAGTAGTGAAGAAAGGTATTTCAGTCGAAAGTGTGTGACCTTTCTTATAGATTTTCTTAAAATAGATAAAAGAGGCGCTATCAAATTATTAGATAATGCCTCTTTACTTTAATTTAACAGTTGTATTCAATGTAATTATCTTTAACCATTCAATTCTTAACTGAATGCATTAATCCTTTAATACAAACCCTTTTGCGTCCTTGTTTATACTGCCTGACAGTATCATAATACCTTCAACCAAACCCCATATCCATGTTATAATCCCAAGAACACCACACGAAAGTACAGTTATTAATACCTGTGCCAATCCAATGCCAATGTATCCTAAATAGAATCTATGCACTCCGAACATTCCAAGAAAGATACCGAATAAGCCAGCTGCAAGTTTGGATTTTTGCTGACCATATGCATTTAAGTTTACACCGCATTTCATACAAACCTGAGCCATTGAATTTGTCATATCTCCGCACAGTGGGCAATAATTGTTTCCCTTTCCAACAGGTACTCCGCACGCCACACATATTGCTGCCTGATCATTCATAACATTACCACAATTTCTACAATACATAAATTTACCTCCTGCTTAATATTTATCGTAAGTCCAATTTTTTATACAAGTTTCGAAAATGTATTTACACCTAAGTATACGGTGTAGTACAAAGTTTGTCTGAAATATTTTTTTGATGTTGCTTAGAGGTAAGATACATCTTTTTATACCTGATTAATATATATTAATTTTCAAGAAAAGTCTACATTAATAAAACAATTCTATATAGTAGTATCTGGAGTTTTATAACCATAATTTCAAAAATATGGTGTTTTTTTGAATAATATATGATAAAATTGGTAATGAAGATATTTTATGTAAGGAGAAGTGAACAAATGAGATTTGTACAAAAGTGGTCATATTCTTGTGCCAAGCATGTAGCTGCTGTATTAAAAGAGAATCATAATAAAAGAGCAGTTTATTATTACGGTTTTTACATAATAATTGGTTCATTGGTAAAAGGTACTATATTGATTTCATTATCATTACTTCTTGGGGTTATTATCCCAGCCCTATTAACTGTTCTGGTTTTAGGCTCTTTGAGAATGTTTGCAGGGGGATTTCACTTCGATACCTACGGAAAATGTCTTTTTGTCTCGCTAGTTCTCGTATTAACGACTGCTTTGATATCTAAGTATACCTATAGCTACTGGAATATAGCTTCAATCGCTGTATTTTTGGTTTTTATATTTACATTCAGCCTTTTCATGTTGATTAAGTATGCCCCCAAAGATACACCCACAAAGCCAATCACAGAGCCAGCCGCAATTAGGAAATATAAACGGTTATCAATTGCATATCTGGGTATTTTGCTGATATTATGCTGTGTTTTATTGCTTTTTAACCTGAAAATGTATGTTATAGCCATCGGGTTCGGTATTTTGCTTGAGATACTTACCATAACCCCTGCAGGGCACAGCTTTTTTAATTCTATAAAAAACGGGTTAAATAAAAGGGTTTCTGTTCGTCGGTATAATTAATTTGTCTACTGTAACTGATTGTTCTAAAACAACTGATAAGAGGTTTTGTGTATGATTGATGCTTTATTTCAAAACAGCCTGGTTGCAAAAATAATAATTAATACAATATTTTTATCAATTCCGGAAGAATTGTATCTTGTAATGTTTACTTTAATAATGGTGGGAGAATTTGAATACTGGAAGGAGCCCGAATGTAAACGTCTTATTAACAAATTCGACTATGTTAGAGTTTTTCTGCCGACAGTTACAGGCGCGTTAGTATCGAATATTATTATTAATTCAGGTTTAAACCATGGCATCTTCCAGTTTTTGTCTCCAACAATTACCTTTATCATTATTATATTTACGAATGATATTTTTGAGGATGCAAGTGCAATAAAGTGGGTAGTAAAATCGTTAATTATCTTCTTGATAGCGTTTCTTTCAATTGGTATTATGGAGTTACTTTATTTACCACTAATATTATACGGGACAGGCAAAACAATAGTTCAAATACATGATAATTTCATAGTTTACTTTTTGGTATCACTCCCGTCACGTTTTATGCAGTACTCCTTACTTCTATATCTCATAAGTAGAAAGCGTACACTGCTGAGGGGACGACTGCTAAGAAATCTTTTGACTACTCCCTTACTCACTACAATATTTTCTTTATTAGTGCTTTCTAATATTACATTTTTGTGGTATTTATACAAGTCAATAGTATTCGACAAAGTACTAATATCTAATTCATATATCTCTCAAATGGTAATTATTACGAGTGTCGTAATATTTCCTATACTTAATATTTCAGGGTTTCTATGGGGCGTTTATCTTATAAAAAATAAGGAAGCCAGAGATAAAAAAAACGCATCCGAGAAATTGTATAAGTTATTGAATGATATGAAATCTTATTCAAATAATGAAAAATACGATAATATTCGGTGGAAGCTGAATGAAATTGGCGTGGGCATTGAGGAGGTTGCAAAAAAACTCTATAAAGAACATGAAACAGAGTGATTTAAACTATTCCTAATAAAAAAGGAGGTCGATAGTAATGAAAGCATTTTTATTCACTATTTTATCAAGTTTACTGTACATACTGGTGTTATTATTTGGTGTTAAACCAGCTTGCTTCTGGGGACTCCATCAACCAAAAGTTCCTAACCTTAAGTAGGACACAGTAAATCCCATAATTATATAATAAATGAAAGACACACTAAATCCACTTGATTTATTTACCGTTTCATTTCTTTAATATGTTTATTGCTAGGGTTAGCAGTTCTTTCCTTAATGTCCATGGCCAATTCAATATATGGTTCATTCACGGGATCCAATATAAAGCTCCTTGTTTCTTCAGATAAGCAGCTTAAATATGGGTCCCGTATTTCACTGTAGCCGACTAAAAAATCCACAGATACCTTAAAATAATCTGCCAGCTGCTTTAGTCTGTCAATTGACGGCTCCCTTTTATTGCTCACATATCCATTGAAGGTTGGTATTTTAATATTCATCTGGATAGCAGCTTCCTGCTGCTCCAAACCCTTTTCTTTGACCAATTCTTTTAATCTCTCACCTATTGTCTTATCCATTGATGTATATCCTCCCATCCCCTTACTAATCTTATTATAATTATAAATTTGTACATCTGTCAATTTATTACTTTTAATTCAAACTTCATTTTGACATTTTTCAACTCATTTTTGTCATTTTTTTAGTTGACAAATTGCGTTTTGAATTTTATAATTTAATTAATGGCAATTTATTACATAATTCAACTATATTGGAAGGTTGCATTGTTAAACCATCATACCATTACATTCACACAATTGAGTTTTTTGACATTTTATGAGACAAAAATGTAGGTTAAGGAGGTTTTGATATGCTAGTTGACGAAATTAACAAGTTAAGAGAGATTCTGAACGAACAGGTTGTAAATTGTAGTATGGATTATGAGGAGATTTTATCTTTAAGTCAGGACTTGGATAAGCTAATTGTCGAATACTATAAAAACGAACTTTCGGTTCGGAATTCATATTCATCTGTCCTTTAAATCTCAATTTTATTGCATTGGTATACTTAATAGTATATAATTTTTATGGTATTTTTGATGCTAGAAATAATGAGAGGATAGATATATTAAAATGAAACTAGGTATTGTTGGACTTCCGAACGTGGGTAAAAGTACCCTGTTTAATGCCATAACAAAAGCAGGTGCTGAAAGTGCAAATTACCCATTTTGCACTATTGAACCAAATGTAGGTATTGTAGCAGTTCCCGATGAAAGACTTGATAAGCTGGCCGAAATGTATAATCCTGATAAGATAACACCTACTGTTATAGAATTTGTTGATATCGCAGGACTTGTTAAGGGAGCCAGTAAAGGTGAAGGTCTGGGAAATAAATTTCTTTCCCATATCAGAGAAGTAGATGCAATTGTTCATGTTGTAAGGTGTTTTGAAGACGGAAATATAGTCCACGTAGACGGTTCTATCGGACCCAGAAGAGATGTTGAAACCATAAATCTCGAATTGATATTTGCAGATCTGGAAATGCTGGAAAGAAGAATCGACAGAACCAGAAAAAATCTCAAATCCGGCGATAAGAAGTTCCAGGTTGAAATAGAGCTTCTTGAATCAATAAAAGCTCATCTTGAAAGCGGTAAGCCTGCCAGATCCATGACCTTTGACACTGAACAGCAGCAGATGGTGGATCAGCTTTTCCTTATTACGTTAAAACCAGTTCTGTACGCAGGAAACGTATCTGAAAACGACCTCTCTTCTCTGGAAGATAATAAGTTTTTAGCTGAGCTGAAGGAATTAGCTGCAAGCGAGGGTTCTGAAGTTATGGTTATCTGTGCCAAGGTTGAGGAAGAAATTGCTCAGCTCGCCGATGAGGAAAAGGCCGACTTCCTTGAAGCAATGGGACTTGACGAATCTGGTTTGGACAAGCTTATTAAAGCAAGTTACAAAATCCTCGGCCTTATCAGTTATCTCACTGCAGGCCCGCAGGAAGTGAGAGCCTGGACAATTATCAAAGGTACAAAGGCTCCACAGGCAGCTGGTAAAATTCACAGTGACTTTGAAAGAGGCTTCATACGTGCTGAAATTGTCGCCTACAATGACCTTATGGCCTGCGGCACATATACAGCAGCAAAGGAAAAGGGCCTTGTACGATCCGAAGGTAAGGAATATGTTATGCAGGACGGAGATGTAACTCTGTTCAGGTTTAATGTTTAATAGAGGTTTATATTGCTAAAACCCCAGCTATACTTATTTTAGGAAATGGCTGGGGTTTTAGTTATTTACTCTAAAACCTAAACCGACTATATCCAGTTATGAATTTCTTATAAAGTATTTCTCACAGAATAGTATGTATCTTTAATTAAGTCCTTTGCTGGCTCTATAAGCTCATCCCAATTGGTATCTATCATTTTAATATACCAGTCACGCCCTTCTCCGAAATTAAGTTTTCTAACACAATAAGCAAAGTACAGCCAATAAGCCGGGTTACTTATTTTTGACATTGCATCGGCATTTGATAAGCAAATTTCCTCAATTGAACCATTTCCTAGCTTCATTGGCTTCGAATGTGATATGATACATTGCTTAACATTTTGTACTTTCGCCATCGGGTATCCATTTTGCAATAAAATGCCTTGTGCAATATTTGAGCCTATGACATTATGCTCTTTAACTGTACTAAAATCCAGTATGGCAGAAATATCATGAAGATATGCTGAAAGATGGATTATTTCTTTGTTCGCCCCTAACACTTCCGCAAGTTCATTTGCATAGTCAAATACTACACTAATATGCTGTTCGTAGAAACTGAACCCGAAAACATTATTTTCATTTTTGCATACATCCTGTACATACTTTTTAATAATATCTCTAACCATTAATAGTCACTCACCTCTCCAGAACTAAAAGTAATAATTAATCCATAATTTGTATAAACATAATAAACCCATACTCTTCTATATCAACAATTGTCATTTTTACTCGCACTTACGTTAGGTGCTCCAGCCACACTGTACGCAAAACGTAAAAACAGCCTATATGAATTTATCATATAAG
Source organism: Bacillota bacterium (assembly GCA_023431385.1). Lineage (GTDB taxonomy): Bacteria > Bacillota > Clostridia > Acetivibrionales > DSM-1351 > Ruminiclostridium. The sequence goes on from JAEYWA010000003.1 coordinate 21,916, forward strand.
CTGAAAATTATTTTCTAATCCTTATTAGCTATAACCTCTATTACCTCTTGAACCTCCGTCTCACGTAGAACTTCATTGAGATCAATAATTGAGAATAGTTTATCGTCTTTTTTTCCAACACCTTTTATATATTTTTTATTGTTTACCTTGATTATTGCATCTGATTTGTCTATTGAATCGTCTTTCAAATTTATTATTTCAAGAACATTGTTCACCATAAACCCAAAGAGTTGTCCATCTTTTTCGGTAATAATTATCTTTGTTTTTTTGGTTATTTCAGAATCCCCCATACTGAATCTTTTATTCAAATCTACTACAGGAACTACTCTGCCTCTAAGATTATACAGTCCTTTTATGTAATCAGGCATTTGTGGAATAGTAGAAACTTCGCTGTATTTTTCTATTTTAAATACCATTGATGCTTCAACACTGCATAATTCATTGTTTAATATAAATATAACAACCTGTGTGTCAGCCATCCCGCCACCTCCGAAATATGTGTTACCCTTGTTTTAATAATAACATAGTCCTGGATGAGCCGCAACCAAAATTCGTTGGGGTGAAATACTTTCACTATTATCATTCCTCTGTCATAATTATCTCTAAAGCTGCTTTTTAAAGGGCATAATTTTTGATATAATACAAGCTGTGCATTTAGGAGTGCTAAATCCTAAATAAAAAATGATATTAATAAACAATGTGAAACTAATACAAAAACATAATCAATATTGAATATTTAGACAGGATGGTTTTAATGGAAAAAAGCAGAATTGAAAGACTGAATGAACTGGCGAAGAAAGCCAAAACCGGCCCCCTTACCGACGCTGAACTCGTAGAAAGAGATCAACTTAGAAAAGAATATATCGGTGCGTTCAGGGCAAATCTAAAGGCTACTCTAGATAATACTGTAATCGTTGACAAAGACGGTAACAGAAGAAGTCTGAGAAAGGATAACTAGACATGGCAAAGGCCTATATCGTAAAAGGCAAGGAAAGCAGGGTCGAATACGGTCATCCCTGGATATTCAGAAGTGATATTTCACATACGGAAGGTGATATAACTCCCGGTGATGTTGTTGATGTTTACAGCAGCAAGAATAAATTTCTCGGAAGGGGTTTTTATAATCCTCAATCCCAGATAACCATAAGGATGCTTACCTATGAGCATGAAGAAATTAATTATGATTTTCTTTATGCCAGAATAGAAGATGCCTGAAATTATAGAAAGCAGGTTGCAGATGTAGATAGCTGCCGGGTTGTATTTGCCGAATCTGATTTTCTGCCAGCTCTTGTTGTTGACAAGTTCTCAGACATTTTGGTAGTTCAGACACTGGCCTTGGGAATAGATAGATTTAAGCAGGAAATCGTAGACATTTTAGATGATATCATTAAGCCTCGCGGCATATATGAGAGAAATGACGTACCGGTCAGGCAGCTGGAAGGGCTTGAAATGCAGAAGGGTTTCCTTAAAGGCCCCTTTGATACACTTGTTGAAATGACTGAAAATGGTGTTAAGTTCCTCGTTGATGTGGAAAACGGACAAAAGACCGGCTTCTTTCTGGATCAGAAGGAAAACCGCGCTGCTATTGCGCCCTTTGTTAAGGGTGTCAAGGTGCTTGACTGCTTCACACATACAGGCTCCTTCGCGTTACATGCAGGCCTTCTTGGTGCCAGCAGCGTTCTGGGTATTGATATATCTGAGCATGCGGTAAAATGTGCCACCAAAAACGCCGAAATCAATGGCCTTGAAAACGTTGTGAAGTTCCAGGCAGCGAATACCTTCGATATATTGCGCGAATTCTACGATAATGACGAAACCTTTGACACTATTGTACTTGACCCTCCAGCCTTCACTAAAACGAAAAATGCAGTTCAAGGTGCTATCAGAGGTTACAAGGAAATCAACCTTCGCGCAATGAAGATAATTAAACGCGGCGGCTACCTCATCACCTGCTCCTGCTCACAGCATGTGGATTCCGAGCTTTTTATGGATATTTTATATGACGCCGCTGCAGACTCAAAGCGTAAGGTAAGGGTAGTGGAATACAGGTCACAGGCTAAAGACCACCCTGTTCTGCTGGCATCTCCAGAAACAGAGTACCTGAAGTGTGCAATTTTACAAATTGTGTAAGATTATTACTATTTATATTATGCTGTTAAATACATGCATATAATAGAACTTTTTGTTAAAAATAATTTCGGGTGATTAATATGCTGATATTATTTTTAACATTACTTTTTTTAGTAAAGCTGACTGAAATAACAATTAAATTACTCTATAAAAGAAAAATAACTGAACTCATAAAAGTTATTAACAATAAAGAGGATTTGCTGTATTTAAATTTCAAGGATTATATGGCTGTAATTGTTGAAGTGCTGAAACGCTCAGGCTATAAGATTAAACCAACAGCTGCCTGCGGAATAGACGGAAGCGGCCTTAAATTAAATAATATCCAATTCGCTGAGGTTTGGAAGCATGGACTCCAGCAAATTGTTGATGTTGAACTGGCAATGAATCTGTCCAGGTGTATGCACGACAACTCGATCTACAGGGGGATGATTATTACTCTTGGTGATTTCAAGCCATGTACCAAGGCATACTGCCATAAAAATGTTATAGAATGCATTAATGGAGATCAATTGCTAACTATGTGTAAGGCTGTACGTAATACTAAAGTCGCTTTAGAACCCGTTAAATAAAGTATCGGCCCAATGGCTTTACTTTATTTTATTTTTATATTATTTTAATATAATCCTCCTTCTGAAGAACCTTCTAATTCTCCTGAAAAAGCCTGTTCTTCCATGTGGCTTGTGTTCCTCTGGTTCAGGCTCGCTAATTGCTATTTCAGCCATTTTCAATATACTATCAAATGAACCGGCTTTAGCAATAAATCTTCCCGAATGGCAGAATATCGCATCCTTTATTCCTGTTATTCTACTTAACTCCCCCTCTCTTTTTCCGGCCCATGCATCAGGGAGACTCTTTCTGTCCTTACGCTCCTGTCCATACTCTCTAACAGTCTGAATGTAGTAGCCCTCCTCTTTGGGATAAATTACAAACAGGACCTTACTGTCTACATCAATTTCTTTTAAAGTCCGTTCCCAAGGGTAAGAATTATCCAGTATTAACAATTCCGGTCGAACACGAGAATTGTATGCAGCTACAACAAAGGTTTTTGCTTTAATTGTTGAAACTTTTTGGTCGATAACATTGTCCAGAATATCAAAAGCAAAGTTAACTGCATCATTAAACGCTTCATCTACCGATGCAGGTGAATCCCAGGTTGGATTATATCCTCCAATAATTGAGGATATACACATGGTAGGTATTATATTTTCAGTTGTTCTTATGCCGTTGTCTGCTGCATCAATACCTTCAATTAATACTGTATCGGTATATCTGAATACACTTTCAACGTCCCTTCCTGATATTTCAGGGTGCTTTGATATTATGGCATCTCTCCCGAACTTTCTCCAAATCAATCCTGCAGCTGCATAAGGTGTTCCATTCTCCCTGTACTCCTTTTCCAGTTGATGATGATCAAACTCGCCATTGCCAATATCATATATCAAGTCTTGCTGTTCAAGTAACTCCGGATTTCTTGTTCTGGTCAGTTCAAGGTCAAATACCTCTTTAAGTATTGCAGTAGCCATTACTTCGTCAGCATGAAATCTGCCATCATGGGTTCCAACTTTTTTAAATTGCTTTATTGTATCCACAAAAATACCTCCAAACAAAATGTCATACTATGATATTTTGTTCTATGAGAGAGAATTACATACAATAAAATACGCATTGTTATAGATTTCAAGGACTATATATATTGAAACACCTTTCGTGCTGTTCAGACCTAATTAACACTAATAATTGCACTAAAAGCCGGACCATTAAATTGCGGTTCAATAATATATTTACCTTTTTTATTGATAAGTCCGAATTTAAGTTTACCATCCTTGGCTTTTCCGGTTACCCATGCAACATCACTATTAAAACCACTGTTAATACTATCAAAGCTGCATGGTATAACCAGTTCTCCGCTAGTATTAATGCATCCCCACTTTCCATTCATTTTTACCGGAGCCATTCCACCATAAAAGGATTGTCCATTTTCAAATGGATATAATAAATCCGATATTGATTTGGTTAACGACTGGCCAAATACATTGAAATAGCCTGCGTTAAGAGTATAACCATCCATATAATTTAAAACAAACAAAATATTATTTTCTGATAAAGTTGGCTCAGCAGAGAATTGAGGTTTTGTGGTTATACTACCGACAGCGTCCATAACTCCCCATAAACCGTTTTCCTCAAAGCATATATATTCTCCGTTTGTTGTTGCAGCTGAATATTTAATAGGAGCAACTACCTTACCGCGTTTGTCGATGATCCCCCATTTACCACCTTTTAAATTGCCGTTACATACAAGTAGGTTTTCACCAACCTTGGTCATATAAGTGTATACGGGTTTAATAATTTCCTTTCCTTTTTTATCAATTGTTCCGTGATATCTATCATATTTTACAGCTATGAATTCGTCACCCGAATATGGCTTGATTTCTGTATAAATTTGCTTAACCAATGGATTGAGATTGATATCAACCAATCCTACCTTATTGTAAAATTCGTCTCTTATGATACCTATATCCTCGCGAAAAAATCTAAAACTCTCATACTTGTCAATTATTGTTACCTTGCCGGATTTTTCAATAAAACCAGTCTTGTTCTTTATATAGAAACCACCCTTAGTAGGCATTTCTTCTTCTATTTGAACAGAAAAACAGTACTTGGACTTCTCTGGAAAATCTGAGTTTATCCAAATCCCCTTATATTCGGCAGGTACCATTTCTATTCCATTTTCATTTATTATACCTGTTTTTCCGTTCTGGACAAAAGAAAGTACTCCACCTTGTAGGAAATTAAGTTTTTCGTATTTTGTATTAATTTTGACTTTACCATCACCATTAATAAGGCCATATTTCCCCTTCTCAACTATAATCGCCAATTTTGATTCCTGAGATATTTCTATGGAATCGTATGAAGGCTTTATAATCCACTGTCCCTTCACATCTATCAATCCCCATAGCTTTCCGCTTCTAGCAGGACACCATCCATGATAAAAATACGTAACCTCATCATACTCAGGCTTTATAACTTCATCAAAGTTATTGTCAACAAATCCCCATTTATTTTCTCTCTTTACTGCAAGCATACCATTGACCTGACTAACGCCAAAATCTTGGTATATTGGGTTCAATACTAAAAAACCCTCGGAGTTCTTTAAGCCCTTCTTCCCATTTTGACTTATTTTTAGAAATATGTCAGGTTCTTTCGCTGGTTGGGACAAGGCATTACCTGATCCAAATGAACCACAAATGGTAAATAGTATTACAACTAAAAAAATTACAACTTTCTTCATAATATGTACACCCCTTTTAATGTAAACTCCCTTTATGTCACCGGGTAAAATTCCATAAGAGTTCGCCCATGCTGGGCGAACTAAAAAACCAGGTGCTGGCCGCACCTGGTTTTGCCATCTTTAAGGCTCACTGCAGCAAATCGCTTGTGGGAGGGAGTTTTTCCAATATCTGCTTTTCCAGTTTGTCTAAGAGCTCTTTAGCAATTCTTATATCTATGGAAATATCTTTTCTGAACCTTTCAACAGCCTCCTGGTCTTCCAGAATTTTGGCTTCGTTAAAAGGAAATTGTTTTCTCAGACTTTCAATCTCCGAAAGTACAGTCTTTGTTTTTGTTTTCAAATGCTTTACGACCCTCTTCATATCTGTTTTTGATTTCTCTTCAAGTTTTTCAGAACCTTCAGGACCATCCTTATATTCAAGTATAACTTTTTTGTGAAGCTTTTTCAATTTCTCAGCATCCTGGGTTTCATATGCTGCCTTTGCAGCCTTCCAGATACGTTTACTCTTTTTGTCAGGGATATCTGAAAGTTCAGGGTGAATTCGCTCAGCTATTGAAAAATACATATTTTTTAACTCTTGAGCCTTTTCAATCAATTCAGTATTATCCACGCTCATGTTATGAACATTGTCAATCTCCCTCTTCATTATCCTGAGCATGCTAAAATTCTTTTCAAACTCCTTTTCAAGAGTTCTGTCTATATGCTGGTAATCTATCGGAATCTGAAATTGAACACAGGTCTGCAACATCTCAAGCTTCAGCTTTGTCCTGGCAATAGTCAGCTCAAGCTTATGCAGTTCATACCGGGGCTCTCCAAGCTTAAGAATGAAATCATTTTTTAACAGACTTGATTCGTATATCTCCATATAATCACGCTCCACAAGAGCTTCCATCAATAATTTTTTTTGAACTTTGTAATCCTCATAAATATTTTCCATACTAACCTCCCTAAACCATATTACAAATCAACATTTTCGTATTGACTGTAGTATAGCTTATTATAGAACCCGCCCTTTGCAATAAGCTCGTCATGGGTTCCCTGTTCCACTATTTGTCCTTTATTCATAACAAGTATCAAATCGGCTTCCCGAATAGTTGATAATCTATGGGCTATAATAAAGCTTGTTCTGCCTTCCATTAACCTGTTGAAGGCCTTTTGAATCTTAATTTCGGTTCTGGTATCAACACTGCTGGTTGCTTCATCAAGTATAAGCATCGGAGGAATTATAAGCATTACTCGAGCAATTGTCAATAGCTGGCGCTGCCCCTGGGAAAGATTTCCTCCGCCCTCAGTAACCATGGTGTTATAGCCCATGGGCAACTTTTTAATAAAACTGTGTGCGTTTGCCGACTTTGCTGCTGCGGTTATTTCATCATCAGAAGCATCCGGCTTGCCATAAGAAATATTATCACGTATTGTACCGGCAAACAGCCAGGTATCCTGCAAAACCATACCAAATGCTTTTCTAAGGCTATCCTTTGTCATAGACCTAATGTTTATTCCATCAATATATATATTCCCACTATTTACATCGTAAAATCTCATTAATAAATTTACAAGAGTTGTTTTTCCCGCTCCTGTAGGACCAACTATAGCGACCCTGGTTCCATTATTTACATCAAGGTTGAAATTTTTTATTAGAGGATGGTCAGCAGTGTATGAAAAGGATACATTATCGAATGTAACCTTACCTTTAGTACTTGTAGTGCTTGAAAATTCAACAAGCCCCTCCTCCTCATTGTTTTCAGGCTCACTGTCAAGAACCGAGAATACTCTCTGAGCTGATGCAATAGCAGTCTGAAGCTGTGTTGTGACACTTGTTATATTATTTATTGGCTGAGAAAAATATGTTGAATAAGTCAAAAAACTTGAAATGTAGCCTATGCTAAGTTTACCGGCAATAGCTGCTATACCGCCTGTCAGCCCCAGCAACACGTAGGTTATGTTGTTTACCAGCCTTGTAGAGGGATTGACAAGGGAAGAATAGAACTGCGCCCATCTACCAGCTTTATAAAGCCTGTCGTTTATTTTCTCAAATTTCTCCTGGGCAGATTTTTCATAGTTGAAGGCCTTTACCACCTTCTGATTACCTATCATTTCCTCAACAAAGCCGTTGAGCTCTCCGTTCAGCTTTGACTGCTCTCTGAAAAGCTTTGAAGAACGTTTTGTGATGAAGGAAGCAATAAAAAAGGTAATTGGCGTCATAACTATTACAACCAGAGTTATAAAAGGATTAAGAATAAACATGAATACGAGAGAACCTACTATTGAGATTATACCGGTAAGAAACTGTGTTACTGATTGGAATATCCCCTCAGAAATGTATTCCATATCGCTTGTAAGCCGAGACATAATATCTCCGTGAGCATTCCTGTCGTAATACTCCAGAGGCATCTTGGTTACGTGAATAAAAACATCATTTTTAAGCTCCTCAACAGTTCTGTTGGCAAGCTTGCTTGTCAGCACCTGAAGGGTCCATTGGAAAATCGCACTTACGCAATATAGAACTATTATTACAAGTACGATTTTTCCAATCTGCTTAAAGTCTACACTGTTTTTTCCTGCTATACTATCGACACCCTTACCAATTATGAAAGGGCCTGCAATCATAAGTACGTTACTGAATACGGCACAAAGCAGGGCGCCAAAAACAAACTGCCTGTGCTTTAAAATGTATTTAACAAGACGTTTAACAACTCTATTTTTCATTTTGCGCCACCTCACTTTCGTCCTGGGAGCTGACTATTTCCTTGTATACCGCACAGCTTTCAAGCAGCTCGGCGTTGCTTCCCATACCCACTATTTCTCCCTCGTCCATAACAATAACAATATCTGCATTTCGAATTGCTGCAACACGCTGAGTAACAATAATCACTGTGGTATCGGACATCTCTTCCTTAAGCTCCCTCCGCAAACGTGAGTCTGTAGCATAATCCAGTGCACTTGAGCTGTCATCCAGTATCAATATATCCGGCTCCTTTACTAAAGCTCGCGCTATAGCCAATCTCTGCCTTTGACCGCCGGACAGATTTCTTCCTCCCTGAACTATTTGAGTCTGAAAGCCATCAGGTTTGTTTTCTATAAATTCATAGGCCTGAGCTATTTTAGTAGCTTTGACCATATCTTCAAGAGTTGCATCCGGATTTCCCCATTTCAGATTTTCTTCTATTGTACCTGAGAAAAGCACAGATTTCTGAGGCACCAATCCTATTTTATCTCTGAGTTCTTTCTGTTTCAGTCTTTTAACATCAATCCCGTTATAGCTGACTGTACCTTCCGTTGCATCGTAAAAGCGTGCAATTAGGTTTATCAGCGTTGACTTTCCTGCACCGGTAGACCCAATAATTCCTGTAACCTGACCTTTATTGATTTTAAAGGAGATATTCTGTAGTACATTCTCAGTTGATCTGTCATAGGAAAAGCTTACATTACTGAACTCTAATATGGGATTCGTCATTGACTTTTCATGTTTTGTTGGATTTTCATGTGGTGGTGTTGGTGGTGTTGGTGCTACTGATGTTAATGTAATTTCTGCCTTTAAATCTATTTCTCTATTGAGCTTATACTCTTTGTCAGTATCCATATCAACTATTGTGGGCTCCATATCAAGGAGTTCATTGACTCTACCCGCTGATGCAGCCGCCTTTGTAAAGGTCACAACGAGGTTTGCAAGAACTATTAACGCAGATAAAATCATATTAACGTAGTTTATGTATGCAATTATTTCACCCTGTGTCATACTTCCTTCATTAACCTGTATACCTCCGAACCAAAGAATTGCAGCAATACCTAAATTGATTATGACCGTTGTCACCGGATTTAAAAGGGCGGAGATTCGTCCTACCCTAATTGAACTGTCAGCATACTCCCTGTTGCTTTCAACAAATCTAGCCCTTTCCTTGTCAAGCCTTGCAAAGGCACGAACCACTCTTGCGCCAGACAAATTTTCTCTTATTACCGTTGAAAGCACATCGAGTTTCTTTTGAACCGACTTATACATTGGAACACTTTTTGACATTACAATATAAAGAAAAACAGCAAAAAAAGGCATTGTAACCAACAATACCAGGGATAGCCTGAGGTTAATTATCATGGCCATTACAACACCGCCAATGCACAGAAAAGGTACACGTATTACTAGCCTTATCAGCATGGCAACTGCAAACTGCAATTGATTTACATCACTTGTTATTCTGTTTATTAGGGAGGGTGTTCCTATTTTATCAATTTCATTGTAGGAAAAGCTCTGTATTTTTTTGAATAACAGATTTCTCATTGTTGTTCCAAAACCCTGAGATGCTATAGATGCATAGTATTGGCATATATATGCTGAACCTGCCCCTATAACTGCTGTTATAAGCATTAGTCCTCCCATTGAGTATACGAAGGAGGTATTATTTGCTTTGACACCGTTATCAATAAGTTTGGCCATCATTAACGGTATTAGTAGCTCAAGAATGGCCTCAAACAATTTAAAAGCAGGCCCTAAAGTCACCTGCTTGATATATGGTTTTAAGTATTTCACAAGTTTTAACAAAGAAAAAACCCCTTTAATTCTTCTACTCTGCTATGTATTAATCTAGAGGTTGGATGTTGGAAGTAAGAGGTAAGACAATCTCTAAACTATATCTTCCAAATTCTAACCTCTAACCTCTAACCCCTAACCTCTAACTTCTCACCTTCAACCTCTAACTTCTTACCTTCAACCTCTAACCTCCAACCTCTAAAAAGAACATCCCTTCCAGAAGTTCCGTGCCGGCTTTGGTTTTAAAATATTTTCCCCGGATTGAATTCACAGCCATAATATCCATTTGGTCCTCAAATATATTTACAAGGAAATCTGCTTCCACCAGAATTTGAAAATCATCTCCGTCAATTTTGCCGTAGCTGTGGTGATGCCCTACTATATGGCAAACACGCTCAATAATATCAGTATCAATGGAGTGCCTCTCCAAAAGCTGACGTGCTATTTCCGGTCCCTCCTTTTCCTGATATGGACCGGCAGATGAGTTATACTTTCTCTCAGCTTCCTTTATACCTATATCATGAAGAATCCCGGAAAGATTTACAATTAGGCTGGCCTTTTTGTCAAGCTGTTCAAGTGCTGCTATGGTGGAGCAGAAACTATATACCTTCAGAGCATGGTTGATTCTTCTTACATCCTTATCAAAATATAAAATCATATCTCTGGTAATCTGTTCAATCATATTTACTTTATTGGACAAGTCATTTTTCAGTTTATTGTCCAATATACCTCCCTTACCGTTTCAGCTTTATTTCTATCAATTATATTTCATTTGAAGTGCTAAAACAATAAACCCAATGAAATTCTGGTAATTATGCTGATGAAATTTAAGCAACCAGACTGCATGAAATTGAGATAATTGAACCCGTATACTTATTTATCACAGTATCGGCGAAAATAATCTGAAAGTACTTTCCTGTATCCTGGAATAGATACTTCTTTTACTAAATTCCTCTTTAGTTATAAGACTGCATAACTTCAAATCCTCGTGGAATATATTTGAACATCTGTTGGTTATTTCTTTCCCATACATAAAGGCATCAATTTCAAAATTAAGTGAAAAGCTTCTCATATCAATATTTGCAGTTCCCACCGCAGTGACAAGCTCATCCACTACCATCATTTTTGCATGTAAAAAGCCGGGATAAATATAAACCTTTATTCCATAGTCGATAACATCTGCCACATAAGACATTGTTGCTTTATAAACATAATGTTTATCCGGTACACCAGGAATCTGAATCATTACCTCTACACCGGATAAGGCAGCATTCTGAAGAGCCTCCAGAAAAGCGGTATCAGGTACAAAATATGGTGTCTGTATAAGGATACTCTCCTTTGCCGAATTAATCATTTTGAGCATTCCCCGTTTTATTTCCTGACCGGAGGTATCCGGGCCACTGGACACAATTTGTATTCCGGTGCTTCCGTTACCTGCTTCTATTTCAGGAAAGTACCGGATACTGTCGAACTTATTCGAGTCCTGTTTTGATGCATACAGCCAATCTTCAATAAATCTCAGCTGAAGGTCAAGCACACTGCTGCCGGTTATTTTTAAGTGAGTGTCTCTCCAGGGTTTTGTTTTTTTATGAAATCCAAGGTATTCATCTCCAATATTTATTCCTCCTGTATACCCGATTTTGCCATCTATTACCACAATTTTACGATGATTCCTGAAGTTAACCTTAAGAAAATTGTTGAATGTATTTGATAAATAGCTGAATACCTCGCCACCATTTTCTCTAATGGTGGAATACGCCTCAAAGGGCATCAGCAGATTTGAGCCATGATCGAATAATACCCGCACCTCCAGACCTTCTTTTGCCTTTCTAGCAAGCAATTCAATCAGTTTTTTACCGATATTGTCATTTTGAAAAATAAAATATAGAAGGTGTATTGATTCCTTGGCTTCCTCTAGATCTTTGAACAACTGGTTGTATTTGTCCAGAGCACTGGTAAAGATAACGACCTCATTGTTATCGGTATACGGACTTTGAGAGGTAGCAGCATTAAGTCTCATAAGCTGTTTCATTGGTTCTCCGTGAAAATCCGGAACCTTTATTTCTTTACCATACGGAATTTTGATATAACTCTTAAAAACCTTATGACTGTACTGCTTATAGGATTTTCTCCCAAACAGTAAATACAGAAAAAAACCTAATAAAGGCAGTAAAGACAGGGTTAAAACCCAGCTTAAAGCCTGAACCGGTTTTTTGCGTTCAAAGAAAACAGCTGTGATAATAAATACAATATTTATGACAATAATAATTACTGATATGGTGGACCCTACATTGTTCATATACCACTCCAATTATTAGATCAAACACGTTTACATTAATTGCTTTAAATAATCCAGTTTGTTATATTCCTTTCCCAGATGCTCTTTTATATACTTACCAGATATAATTCCCAGTTCTTTAATTGACTGCTCTGATAAGGAAAAGCTGAACAGCTTCTGTGGACTGATTTTCATAATATACTTCAATGCTTTAACCGTTCCCGGTAAAAGAGGTACTATCCTCCCCTTAGGGTTAACACATTCAGCACAAACAATTCCCGAATTATCCAGATCAAAGTACATATTCTCGTCACCTGTGCTGTTACAATTTATACAGCTTGATACGTGAGGTTCGTAGCCTAGCAACGACATGAGCCTTAGCTCAAAAACTCTGGTCACCATATCAAGAGAGCGGTCGGTTTTTGCAATAACATAAAGAGTGTTCAGCAAAAGCTGGAGTATGCTTCCAGAGGGTTCTCCCTCCTGAACATTATCGGAAATAAGCTCCAGAATGTGTGAACTGTAAGTAAGCTTAAAAATGTCATTTCTTATTTCATAATTTGGCTCAATAACCTCACAGCAGGACATATTATACAATTCCTTGCCCTTAAACAGCATATAGTCACTGAAACACAGCAGTTGTGTGCCGCTGCTTAAGGAATTTTTAGGCCTCCTCGCGTTTTTTGCGGCAATTGAAATCTTACCCTCTTCTGCTGTTAATACTGTTACTATCTTATCGGCCTCTCCAGTATTTACTTCTTTTATAACAATCCCCTTGTAATGTACAGTACCCATTTACCTCTGTGGCCTCCAGGCTAATCCATTTTACTATTTTTTACTTTTATAGCCCAGATCTTTAAGCATACTGTCGTTATTGCGCCAGTCGGGCTTAACCTTGACCCAAAGCTCCAGAAATATTTTTGTGTCCAGCAATCTTTCGATTTCATACCTTGCTGCACTACCAATTTTCTTTAACATCTGTCCCTGCTTACCTATAATAATTCCCTTATGAGAGCTTTTTTCACAGTAGATGGTAGCCTGAATATTTATCAGTCCATCCTCTCTCTCCTTGAAGGACATTACTTCAACGCCTACTCCATGAGGTACCTCTTCATCCAGGTTCAACAGTACCTTTTCTCTAATCATCTCAGCAGCAATTACCTTCTCAGGCTGGTCTGTCAGCGTATCTTCCGAAAAAAACTGCGGTCCCTCAGGGATATACTTCAACGCTTCATGTAATATTATATCTGTACCGTCATTTTTTAAAGCAGAAATCGGTATTATTGCTTTAAAGTCCATGAGCTTACTGTAGCTTTCAATTATTGAAAAGAGCTTATCCTTACTTACAATGTCAACCTTGTTCAAAATGAGAAATACAGGGGTTTTAACCTTTTTAAGCTGTTCTATTATGCTGATGTCCATATTTCCTGCCGGAGTAGTAGCTTCCACAAGAAAAAATATAAGGTCTACCTCCTTCATGGTTTCAGATGCAACATTTACCATGTATTCGCCCAATTTGGTTTTAGGCTTGTGAATGCCAGGTGTGTCAATAAGCACCAGCTGGCATTGTTCATTTGTAATTACTCCACGGATAGTATTTCTCGTGGTTTGTGGCTTATCCGACATTATTGCAATTTTTTGTCCTGTAATTGCATTCAACAGTGTAGATTTTCCAACATTCGGCCTTCCTATTACTGATACAAAACCCGATTTAAACGACATATATCCTCCATAACTATTTTGAACTGTAATTTATACTTAAAAACTTCTGAATGCGTTTGGTAAAACGTCTCCAAAGCGCACCACCTTGTATTCTCCGTTTTTCTTTGTAGCTATTAACTCCATTTCATCATCAGCGAACTCTGCCAGAACCTGTCTGCATATACCGCAGGGATATATGTAATCCGGTTCGTCACTGACAACGGCTATCCTGGCTATCTCCAGTTTCCCCTCTTCTGAAACAGCCTTCCATACCGCTGTTCTCTCAGCACAGTTTGTAGCCCCAAAGGAGGCTATTTCAACATTACACCCGGTATAAACCCTACCTGTTTTTGTAAGCAGTGCAGCTCCTACATGGAATTTCGAGTAAGGTACATAGGCATTCTCCATTGCTTTTCTTGCGTAATCTATTAGTTCCAGATCTGTAATCATATTAACCTCCATGAGCCACATTGTGGCCACAAATAGTATTGAAATATTAATCTACTTTATATATTCAAATATACCTATTGCTTTATTTATCAGCTTATCCCCAAGTATTATTACTCCAATTACAATACTGAATATGGCGGATACAAATACCGCACCTGCCGATACGTCTTTTATTATTTTCGCCTTTGGATGATAAACATCAACTATTATGTTAACCATTACCTCCATAGCTGTATTGATCAGCTCAAAGCAAATTACCATTGCAATTGTAAGAAATAATACCGTCATTTCTAGTTTGCCTACTTTAAGCCAAATGGAGAGAAGAATAACGATGGCGGCGGTTGCCAGATGTATTTTCATATTTCTTTCATTCACAAAGGTATACCATATACCCTGGAAAGCAGTTCTAAAGCTCTCGAAAAGATTCTTGTTCTTCATAAACACTCCATATTAAAACAATCACATAATATAGCTATTATATGCTTGCGTGACGTATCTTTATCGCATTATCTAGCTATATTCTCAAATGATATCATTTCTCGTAAGTCCCATTTGCTGTAGTATGCTTTCCTGTTTACCAATCATTAGCTTTTCCTCTTCCTCTTCCATATGGTCATAACCTAGCAAATGGAAGCAGGAATGTGCTGTCAAAAAGGCAATTTCTCTTTCGAGGGAGTGTCCGTATTCATCTGCCTGCCTTTTTGCTGTTTCTGCTGATATAATTATATCACCAAGCATCAATTCTTCAAACTCAAGGTCATAATCTCCTTCGTCCGAAATGAGTTCACCATTTTTAAATTCAGCCATTGGGAAGGAGAGTACGTCTGTAGACTTGTCAATATCCCTATGTTCCTTGTTTATAGCTCTGATTTCCTCGTCGTCCACTATTAAAACACTTACCTCATAAGCTTGCTCAAGCATTTCGGTTCTCATGCTGATTTCAATGGTTTTTTCAATTAATTTGATTATGCTATCGGATATTTCTACCTTATCCTGCTCATTTTCTATTATTATCAACTCTTGCTTCTCCTTTTTTACGGGTTTCTTCGCTATTTTCCGTAGCCTTATAGGCTTTATTCTCTTTAATTTCTCTTTCTTTAACTGCTTTCTCCCCGGTTTCTTTGTCTGGAACAGCTTTATCTATAGCTTCTTTGTCTGGAGCAGCTTTATCTATAGCTTCTTTGTCTAGCGCAGCTATAATGTAAGAATTATTCTCTCCAGCAGCAGCTTCCTTTATTTCAGGGTACTGTTCCCTGGCATGGAAGTACCCGCTTAATACCTTCATAAAGGAGTTGGCAATTTTATTAAGATCATTTAAAGTGAGTTTACAGTTATCCAGCTGGCCATCATCAAGCTTATCCTTTATTATCTTTCTTATCAAAGCATCAATTTTAGCTTCTGTTTTGTCGGTCATGGATCTCACGGCGGCTTCAACAGAGTCAGCCAGCATTACTATGGCGGCTTCTCTGGTCTGGGGCTTGGGCCCTTCATATCTGAAATTTTCCTGTTTTATCTCAGTGCCGTCTTTCTCGTTCTTTAAAGCCTTATGGTAAAAATACGCTACCAAAGTTGTCCCATGATGTTGCTTTATTATATCAAGTATCACCTGAGGCAGCTTGTATTTGGCTGCTATATCCAGCCCATCCTTGGTATGCGAGGTTATAACAAATGTACTGAGATTTGGGGTCATCCTGTCATGGGGGTTTTCAGTAAGCTGATTTTCCTTGAATAAGTCAGGCCTCTTAAGTTTGCCCACATCATGGAAATAAGCACCGGTTCTGGCCAGGAGAGCATTTCCGCCCAGCTCCTCAGTAGCAATCTCTGCAAGGTTTCCAACCATCAGACTGTGATGATAGGTTCCCGGTGCCTCAATAAGTAGCCGTTTCAACAGAGGGTGGTTGGGATTCGACAATTCCAAAAGCTTTAAAGGTGTTACAATGTTAAAGGCACTTTCCAAAAACGGCAGGAAGCCTATTGTCAGTATCATTGAAACAAAACCGTTTAGAAATACCACAATACTGTCGGTCAATATTTCCCTTGAGCCGCTTTTGTTAATGAAATCCAGACAAACAATGAAGACAATGTTTATTAGTCCTAGGAGTATACCGTTCATAGACATTTTACTTCGCTGGTTGGCCTTTGAAACTAAAAAGGCAGATATCACACCGCAAACCAATCCCATATACAGGAATTTGTCATCCCCCTTGGACATGATTGATATGGCAATTGTTAATACACAATTTATAACAACTGCAGTCTCCACGTTTAAGAGTGTTGCTATAAGCATTGTTCCAACGAATATTGGTATTACCAGCCCATTATAAAAAGTAAACAGAGACCTGGCTAATACAAGAATTATTATAATTATCAGACAGATTAAAAGTATATCTTTCCGGCTATTGTATATATCCCTGTTATATTTTTTCAAAAATACTGCTGCCAGAACGGCAAGCAAAGCTATTATCAGAAGAATACCCGAAGAGAACAGATAATCGTACTTTCCGTTTTTCTCCAGTAGATTCAGTTCTTCGAGCAGTTTCAATTTGTCTGTTGTCACTATATCGCCAAAGCTTATGATCCTGGACTCTTTTTTTATTTTAACTATATTTGCATTATCATTATAGGCTTCCTCTTTTTTCTTTTCTGTAGCCTCATCATCAACAATCCTGTTTGGCTTTAAAATATTTCTGACCAGTTGCTCACCAATATTTTTCAGTTCCTGACCGATACCCTGTTCACTTTGATAGCTATTCTGTAATCTATGTATATGTATTGCAAGGTTACTTTCGGTAACGGCCTCTGCCATTGATTGAGAGATTAGTTGTTTGGTCAATATTTCAAAGGCTTCAAGCTCTTCATCGGAAGCTTTGGTAACAAGATAGTTTATCTGGTTCTGAGACAATGTTATGCCCTGGGTTTTCACCTTACTTAACAAGCCTGCTATTGCGCTCTCCTGTGCGTCCTTCACATATTGAGCATAATTTTCGTCTCTTAAGGAAACACCCATATCCTTTACATATCTCTCCACACTTATCCTTGCGCTAGCAACTGCCTTAAAAAAATCATCATTTTTCAGAATTACTTCCATGAAGGCTTTTGTATCTTCCTTGGTAACAGGTGCGACATTTTCCATTGCTGCCAGCCTGTTTTGCTCTGTAAGGACCTCATTTACAATATCTCTGGGTGCTGTGATGTCATACATAGACACATCTCCAACACTGAGCTTATACTTAGTGGGCTGAGCACCCGATTCAATTATAAAAAATGCTATTAAAACAGTGACTAAAACCAGGAATACCTTTTGAACATTGATATTCCTGGCAAATTTTTTAAGCTTATTGCTGTTCTTTTTATTTTTTTTCATTTGTTGATCCCCTAAAAACTATGATTTGACATTACTCTTCTTATCATATTTTTCGTATGCAACTATAATTTTCTGAACCAGTTCGTGCCTGACAACATCCTTTTCGGTCAGGTATACAAATTCTATACCATTAATATCCTTTAATATATTTGTCACTTCCTTGAGGCCTGATTTCTTTTCTCCCGGCAAATCCACTTGAGTAATATCACCTGTAATAACGGCTTTTGAGTTAAAGCCTATTCTTGTAAGAAACATCTTCATTTGCTCAGGAGTTGTGTTTTGGGCCTCATCAAGTATTATAAAAGAATTGTCCAGAGTTCTGCCCCTCATGTAGGCCAGGGGAGCGATCTCTATCATCCCTCTTTCAAGGTATTTCATATATAAATCGGCACCCATTATTTCATACAAACCGTCATATAATGGTCTCAAATAAGGATCGACCTTGTTTTGTAGGTCTCCGGGAAGGAATCCCAATTTTTCACCAGCTTCCACAGCCGGCCTTGTGAGAATTATCCTGTCAACCTCCTTGTTTCTAAAGGCTGTTACTGCCATGGCCACCGCAAGAAAGGTTTTACCCGTACCAGCCGGCCCTATTCCAAAAACAATATCATTTTTCTTTATAGCGTTAAAGTAGAGCTTCTGACCATGGGTCTTGTACTTTATCTGCTTTCCCTTAGCAGTTAGACAAACGTAATCCTGTATTATTTCATCAGCCTTTTCTATCTGCTTCTCATTGGTGAGGCCTACCAGATATTGAACATTTTGTCTGGTAATAGACTGTCCCTGTTTTGCAATTTCCAAAAGCTTTATAACAATTGTTTCAGCCTTCTGTACATTTTCTGTTTCACCACTTATTGTAATTGAAGTTCCTCTGGTTAATACCTTCACCTTAAAGGCTTCCTCTATAATCTTAATATTTTCATCATAGTTTCCGAAAATATTCATTGCATACTCAATACTGTAAAAATCAATGCTCTTTTCAATTATTTCTGACAAGTATTACATTCCTCCAATCTAGTGTATAACATCTTCCAATTCCTGAGTAATTCCAATATCGTCGATTTCCCGTGTAATTCCAATATCTTCAATACATTCTATTATAGCTCTTACTGATTTAACTCCGTTGTCGTCTTCAAATTCAATCAAATTCTTTTTTGATACCTCGGCATGAGAAGGTATTTTCTTCTGAGCCAATTCAACTGCTTTATCCGAAGCAATTTTTTTTGCAGTTGACATATCAATTTTATTTTGCTCTAATTCATATTCATAATACTGATCAATGACCAATTCTAAAGGTAACGCGAAATTTGCTCCAAGGGAAAGCTTCTTGTTTACCTGGATATGTTCAGAATTATCATATGGAATATTACCATGAAATAATTTAATTTTTTTAGTAAAAAGGACAAGAGAATACTGATCCTTTTTTAACCCCGTCCTTTTTGCGGTCACAAGGTTTTGATCTATTTTGGCAGTTCCTTCATACCAGGTTCTGGCCTTGATGCTTCCAATGGAATGCACCATCAAAGGCGGAAGTTCAGGGTTTTTCAAATTGTCTACCTTTCCGGTAATTAAAAGCTGCCCCTTTGTAACAGTATCTCCAATCATAACTGTCTCAAGTCCCTCCTTGGCGACTATTGAATAAATAACCCCATCTCTTGAAGCTATGATATCGCAGGGTATATTTTTATTTATTAATGGAGGTGGTTTTGTTCTTTCGGTAACATTAACATATATCCTGGTCCCCTTCAGCGATAGACTCATCCTGGCCAGATCATTTATCTGGAGCATCATATTTTCAACAATATCGTCTGTATTAATTCCATATTTTAATGCCCCCGGTTCTACTCCGTTCTCCTTTAGCCTCTCCAGAATGAACTCTGTTGAAACGTTATTGTTTCCGGAAATTGATATATCCCATATAAAGGAGGATATCAAAAAAAAAGCAATTATACAGATTACAGAACCTATGACAAAAGCCTTACGGCTCTTGTATCTGTTTAAAATAAACGGAATACCCTTTCTTTTTATTATATGTACCCTGCATCTGGTCTTTTTAACAACAGGCCTTATCTGTTTAAAGTCGCCAATACTGAGCTTCATGGTTACCCTGTTGTTTCTTTGCCATTTGACATTCCATAACCGGATATTCCTGTGGGTACATATGTTAATAAATTTCTCCAAAAAATAACCCTCTACATTAATAATAACATATCCGATAATATAATTCCATAATCTCCAAATTATCATTATATCTCCTATCTGCGTGTCAAACGTACTAAGGCGCGCTTTTTCCGGCATACTTTATTTCATGAATTCCAGTGATTGGATTTCACCGAAAATCATTATGCTTTCCAGGGTGATTTCCTTTATATAAATATTTGTACCTTTAACCTGAATAATTCCCGAAGTGGTATTAAGTCTTATAACGCCTTCATCGTATTGCAGAATTCCTTTATAATTTTCAACAATAAGATCCCCATTCCCCAGCATAGTAAGCTTGGGCATATTTAAAACTATCTCTTTCGGCAATTCCAGAATTTCTGTCACCTTTTCCTTAATACCGATTTTTTTTACGCCCTTATTTTTGTCCGTTATTTTATCTTTGCCGGAATCCTTTACTTTTTGCAGACTTCTCCTTTTTTCCATATCCTTTTCTCTATTTGAAATATAATTTTTATGAACCATAATCGTCCTCTGATCTAATAATTTTGGGTATTAATGTGCCAGATCCTCCACATTACCGAATTCATAACCGCTAGCTCTGGCTCCTTTTATTATCATATCCAAAGCATCTGCATTATCCTTTGAAACAGCATGCAAAAGGATAATCCCGCCATTGTGCAGATTACTTATAACCTTTTTATAGGCATACTCCGGGCCGCGGATTTTATCCCTGTGCCAATCATCATATGCAAAGCTCCAGAATAGGTTACAATATCCCAGCTTGCTTGTTATGTTCAGACTGCGCTCACTGTATTCTCCTTTTGGAGGTCTTAAAAATTTCATTTTTAAGCCGAACTTTTCTGAGAAAGCCCTTTCAAGTCCGAGAACCTCTTCCTCTATCTGAGAATCATCCTTTTCGGGAAGACTTGGGTGATGGATTGTGTGGTTTCCTACAGTATGACCTTCTTCAACCATTCTTCTCACAAGATCCTGATGCTCATTAAGATATGGGCCAGTAATAAAAAATGCGGCTTTAACGTTGTTGTCTCTTAGGGCATCCAAAATTTTTGAGGTATAGCCATTTTCATAACCTTCATCAAAAGTGAGATAAATTATGTTCTTATTTACGTCACCAACATACATTCCCCCATATTTCTGAAGCAGTTCGTTGGCTCCGGGATCAGCCTTGGGAGTTTTGCCGTTTGGCTGACGCAATATTCCCCAGCATCTTTTCTGCTCATAGGAATAAACGCTGTTCTGAGCAGAGTGTTTTTCCCATGCAGAGTTGACCTCATCTATAATTTTACCTGAAAGCTCTTCTGAAAAGTCAACATTTTTACTGTTGGCACTGTACACACCACCCAAATCGGAAAGGCCTGTATTTATACTGGTTTTGTTATTGTCAATTACAAAATAATTAAATAACAGGGCAAAGACAACCAGTATGATAAATATAGTGATTATTTTTTTTACTCTCAATTTGACTACCCCCATTGACGTAATTGGTATTTGATAAAAAATTAGTTATATTTATTTATATATAGTTATTATAAATTTGAGAACAAAAAAAGAGCCTTGCATATGATGTTTTAACATACCGCAAGACTCAGTCATAACCACTTTTATAAATAATTCAATAGTCTCTTTTTATTTCTTTTCCACAGTCTTTAATTTATCAATTTTAATCAGTTCCTCACTTATTTTAGGAATTTCTATATTATCTGATTTTTCAACATCAACATCTATAAACAACTTAATTTTTTCAAGTGCTCCGCCAATCATATTTAGAGCATTAACTGCATTATCCGGGTCAACGATGGCTTTAACTACATAAGGAGGTGTAACGTGTCTTCCGTTAACCATGATATAACCTCCAGCAACTCTTACTTCACTTGTATCAATGATTCTTTGTTCATTAATGGCTAAAGCTTGAGCATCTGTAGCCCGAAGTTCATTGAGTACAAACAAAAGATCATCGTCCTCCACATTAAGGGCGTCCTCTTTTGCGAAGGTTACAATAACTCCCCTGCCTTTAACATCTGTAAGTCCAGCAACGGTTTTCAGCTTTTGGATTTCGTCGGTCAGAAGCTTAAAATTCTCATCAGAGTTACCTCTAGCTTTTTCAAACTTGTCAAGCTGAGTCTGTAATTCTGTAAGCTTGGATCTGAGATTTTCATTATTCTTCTGTTCATTAAGTATTTTAACAACTAAATCATCCTTTTTCTGACTTTCAAGATTAATAACCTTTGCATTATTACGTATACTCTGAAACTGCCAGGATAATGCTAGTCCCAAAATAACACATATCAACGAAATAGATATATTTCTACTTATTTTTTTTGCTTTCATCATTAATTACCTCCAATTTGGAAATCAAACCTCTGATATCGTTAGAGAACTTGGGTATTTCAATACCCTGCTTTTGGGTCATTGTAACCCTCTTGCCAAGGGCGGACATTTCATCAAGCATACCGCTCTCGTTTAGGGTACTATATAGCTGATCAGGATCACCTATAGCTTTAATCTCATAAGGAACAGCATAGCGGTTACTGTTTACCTTTATTGTAGGACCGGCACACACCTGTTCGCTGGTGGCTATTATACGTTCATTATTAATGGATATAGCTTGAGCACCGCCGACTCTGAGCTGATTAACAACATTCAGGATATCTGAATCATGAATGATATAGTCCATAACGGCATCGCCTTCGAGCATCTTCGGTTCTTCTGCATCATTCAAAGTAATAATTACTCCGTCACCTGTAACCTCTGTCAAGCCACATATAAGTCTAAGATAGTCAAGTTCCATTTTAGGTTCGGCGTTGGTAACATTGTTTGAAGAAGCTTTTATAAAAGCCTCGATGTCATTTTCCAGCTTAGATATCTGCGACTTGTAGGACTCGCCAAGCTTTATTCTGGAATCCAGCTGACTATTAAGCTTATTCAAATCAAGAGTCTCGGCATTCTGCCGCTTCATACTAACAGTGCTTCTTATTTGAATAGTAGCTAAAGTACCTAAAAGTAAGAATATTATAAATAAAATAAAGAAATTGTCTTTGAATTTCATCGCTGCCTCATTCAAAAGTTTTTTGACAAATAATAATGAAAATGTTTAGTTTCAATTAAAACTATTCTACTGTTAATAATACCTTTTTTCAAGCAAAGGAGCAATATTATAAATAAATTACGGAAATATTCCAGCCGTAAATTAGCTTATAATTTTGCATATACACGTATTTTTTTCGGTTAATCGGCTTTTTAACATATTTATTACATTTAGCATTGACAAAAATGCAAAGTGTATTGTATACTAATATTCGTCTTAGGGGAGTAGCGCAATTGGTAGAGTAGCGGTCTCCAAAACCGTCGGCTGCGGGTTCAAGTCCTGTCTCCCCTGCCAAAAGGAAAAAACATCTTACACATTAGTGTAGGGTGTTTTTTTCCTTTAGACGAGTTGAGTTGGACTTGAACCCGGGAGGGCTCGGAGCGTAGCGCGTTAGCACGCAAAAAGTGCTGAATGCACTTTTTGCAAATACGTCATCTAATAGTAAGTTCGGCTACCGCGTTATTGTTGGTTCGTAATACAAGCAGATTGGGAGTAAGCAAATACTGCATACCATTTGTGCTAGATATGCAGTATTTATCAGTTTTTTATATGAATAAAATAAATAATTCAACCACACGTTATGCCCTTTAATGGGGAATCATTTAAAATTGTAGCTTATCAACTTCTCCACTCATTATACAGGGTAAAAATTTCTGTATCTTGTCGAAAGACCAATTCCACCATTGTATCTGCTGTAATTTATTAATTGTTTCCTCATCAAAACGCTTTTTGATTTCTTTTGCAGGAGTACCACCAACAACTGTATATGGAGGAATATCCTTTGTTACAACTGCTCTTGTTCCTATGATCGCACCATCACCAATATGAACGCCGGATAAGATAACTGCTTCATATCCTATCCAAACATCATTACCAATTACAATGTCACCCTTATTATCCCATGCAGACTTAACATGTTTTTTATCTAAATTCCATTCTTCAAAGAATAATGGAAATGGATAAGTTGAAAGTGATTTAAGCACGTGATTGGCACTGGTAAATAGAAACCTTGCTCCACAAGCTATGGAACAAAACTTGCCAATAATCAATTTGTCTTTATTGATAGGATAGTGATATAGGACATTGTTCTTTTCGAATTGCGTGGGATCAGAAACAAAGTCATTATACATAGTAAAATCGCCAACTATGATATTGGGATTTTCAATAATACCTTTCAAATATACTGTTTCAAAGTCATTGGTTCGCGGGTATATTTTTTCTCCTGGAATAGTCATAAAATCCTCCTAAGTTTTATTCTTTATTCAACTATTCCAGTAATTACAATGCACCTTTTCACTTTATCACCAACCTTCAATTATATAAATAGTTTTAAGTTTACATTCTTTAACTGATATGAAATACTCTATCATTTTATAACCTAATATCAAAAAACAGAAGAGAATCGTTATATATGCTGTACTTCTTATTATACACATTAACCCATAAGATAGAAGATTGATTGAGTGAAACAGATAATCAAAAGGTAAGGTGTTAGAGAACTAACTTAGCTTGACAGTAACTGAATAGTTAAGAACAAAATGGGCCTGATTAAATTGGTTTAGTACATTTAGAAGGTGAATGAAGCATAAGCTAATTTCGGGGTCTAGCCTGCCCGGCGATGAGGGCAAATAAGACATCAGACCAGGCGCCGGATAGACGTAGCAACGTGCAACCATATTTGGCAGCGCTGACTAAACAAAATTTAATATTTCCCGGAGGAGTGTCAACTCAAGTAACGTTCAAACTATGAAACAACTCAATGTTTCTATCAATAAGCTTTCTATGAAAATCAACATGTTCCGAATATTGCGATATAGCCTCCTCCAAACAAATCCTGCCTTTTTTGTCATGTATATAAGCATATATATTCCGGTCACTATCGACAATTGTTTTTAAATGATTAACCATATATATGCGTACCATTTTTAGCAAGTCTAATGTTAATTTAAGATCTGATAATTGATAATCCAAATTCCTTGTCCAAACCTGGTCAAATGAAAAAACAGGTGTATCCGGCTGCGCAATTGCTCTCCTATAACGATGAAAATTTGCAATGTCGACATCCAAGCAATGAACGAGTTGTTCCTTTATAGACCACGCATCTTCAAATGGTCTATATAGAATTAATTCATTAGATAATTCAAGAACATCATCAAATTCATATGTTAAATTTTCAAATCGATCTAATAGACTAATCTTTTCCTCTCTCGTCATATATATCATCTCTCTTTCAATTTCACAGTTTCAGACCGTTATGCAGGTTCAATCATTTTATAACTTCAGGCCATAAAATGGCATATTTACACATTTAGACCAATATAAAACACTTTTATATTATAACATGAACAAACAGAATATTTATATCTATTTTTCACTGGTCAAACAGGGTTTCAAGTAAATTTCTAACTTAATACAACATAAAACACGTTAAATTCAAATAAAAATAATATAGGTACTTTACTTGATGCTTTAATGGAAAGATGTTGATGAAAAAGATAAAGATAGTCATATTTAAAAAAAATTCTTTAATCGTTGTATTTTCTGTCCTAATAATATTGCTTTTTGCATCTATTATATTTATTGTTAAAGGTTCTATATTGGCAAACACATTTTCAGACCCTAATAGTGGAATTATCGTTATAGATCCTGGACATGGTGGAATTGACGGTGGCACAAATAAAGAGGGTATTCTGGAAAAAGAAATCAACCTTGATATTGGTAAAAGGCTATGTTTTTTTCTGGAGCAAAAAGGCTATAAAGTAATTATGACACGTAATGATGATACTTCTCTGGATACATTGGATAGTTCAAGCAAAAGTCGACATCAAAGAGACTTAAATGCAAGGGTAAATATCATTAATAACAGTAATGCACAACTATTTGTAAGCATTCACGTTAATTGTAATTTAAAGAAACCTTCAACTGAAGGTGCAATTGTTTTTTACAATAATAAGTTTGAGCAAAGTAAAACTTTGGCTTATAACATCCAAAGAAACTTGAACAGTATAGATATAGGCAATAGGAAACGAACAGTGCATAATCCGACTCCGGCTAAATACTTTGTTTTGGGCAATGCGGACATTCCTGGAGTATTAGTGGAAACTGCATTTATCTCAAATAAAGTGGAGCGCCTAGAAATGACAAAAGAATCCTTTCGAGAAAATACAGCAAAAGCTGTTGTCTCTGGCATACAGCAATATCTGCAAGAATCCACTAATGTGTCAGTGCCATAATATGATCCGAATGCTGGTTTGATTTGCTGTCGTCTCTTTTGAAAGAACATTTACTTTAGGAAAATGATCATAGTCAACATAGCTTCGGAACATTTTTGTAGCCCTCTCGATTTCAGAGGTAAGATTATCTAATTTCTGATATGCCTCTTTTGAAAACATTGCGGCAACATCATTTTTATCTCCGTTGGTTAACGCTCTTGTCACTCCGGCTGCATAATCCTCCGGTGTATGAATCCCCCATAATACCCCTGGCACATCATCGCGTAATATCCAAAAATAGTTTCGATAAGTATCACTTTCTTTAACAATACATAATTGAAAAAGTCCTGTATCATTCTTATCGAAATCACTATAAACTATTACAAAATCAAAACTATATGTATCAACTTCAGTTTTTACGGTATACGTCCATCTTAACGTTTTTTTTTGATTGCCCATGGTCGATATGATCAGAGGTACTTCCCAGTTCATCTGTAAGAGAGGTTGATTTTCCCTGATAAAACTGCATTAAATATTCAATACCTGCATCTAAATCTTTTGCTTTTTCCTTTGCGTTAACTGAAAATAGCTTTTTTAGCGCTTTAGCATCCTTGATTTCCAAAGCTGTGACTATCTCCTTTGCCATTTTTGCCGTTTCTCTTTTCTCAAATGACGTTTCAATGTCTAGCATTGACAATCGTGAATTGCAGGCACATAAACTAATAATCAATAGTAATACACTAAATATGCAAATCAATTCTTTCACAATAACCCTCCGAAATTCACATTTTACTATTTTCACCTATCCCTTCTCATTAAACTGAAACTCTGAGCTGTTGGACCAATATCGGGCTGCCCAGCCAGAAACAAAGCCAGCGGCACCACAGCCTCAGGTTGCTTGTGCCACTCGCAGTCCATGGTCTTGATTATCTTTTTACCTTCTTTAGCGCCATCGTCGATTGAAGTCTCAACAGGCCCCGGTATCAGCTCGTTAACACTTATATTATATTCCATGAGTTCCTGGGCTAAAATACGTGTCAGCATCCATAGTCCCGCTTTTGAGCAGGAGTATGCTGAACCTCCGGGGAAACCCTTGTGTCCAAGACCCGAGCCAATGGTAATAATCTTTCCAGCACCTCTCTGTTTCATATATGGAATAACTGAATGAGCACAGTAATAGGCGCCAAAAAGATTCAATTCCATTGTTTTTATCCAGTTCTCCATATTGCTGTCTTCAACTGTTTCACGATCATAGTTGGCGCCGGCATTTATAACCAGAAGATCTATGCCCCCAAAATGCTCTGCCGCGGCTTTAAACATACTGATTACTTCTTCATTGCTGGTCACATCAGTTTTAACAGCAACCGCGTTACCACCCGACTCCCTTATCTCCTGTTCTGTCTGCCTTATTTCGGTTTCACTCCTGGCAGAGCATACAACAGCAGCACCTGCTTCAGCATACGCCCTGGCAATGGTTTTACCTATGCCGCGTCCTGCGCCGGTAATAACGGCAACTTTTCCCTGTAAAATTTTTTGATTACTATTAAGCATAAATTCCTCTCTAATCATATTTTGTCAGTGCTACATGTATGGTACAACTTCTCAATAATGCAGGTTCTCATAAAGCCTTGATCTCTTAATTTTGAAGTTGGTTCCCTTTAGCCTGTTTATCAGATCAAGTATTTTCTGAATTTCCGCTACTTCGTATTTCTTCATTTCAGGAGAGGCAATTATTTCGTCTATTAATTCAGATGTATTTAGACCTATCCTTATTCCCTCCTCAGGAAGATAATTAAGTGCTGAAATAAACTCCTGAGGTTCGCCCTGTTTTGTATTGACAGGGGTTGAGTTTACTGGTGGGATTGAATTGTCAACAGTTACGATATCAGTTCCGGTTTTGGCTCTATATTCAGCGTCTCCTTCAGGTTCGTTTCCCTCTCTGGTATGTTCCTTGCTTTTCTGATATAGCATAATTCTGAATTCATGCTCATACTCGAATTCTTTTCTTTTATTCTTAAAAGGAAGAAGTTCATAATCTGTAAATCCTGAGTCGAATGTCTTGTCAAAGTCGATATAATCCACCTTGAACATTTCCATTTCATACCCATTTGGCTTTCTTATTTTATGCAGTTTCTGCAGTGTAGTACATACAGCAATCCCCTGTCCGGCTCTGGAATATACTTCCCACATGGCAGCTGATTCGCTTTGGTTTAGATGCCAGCAGCTTATTGCAACCTTTTTCTTTCTCTCGTTAAATTTTCTAAAGAACTCTTTTCTAATATCTTTTTCAATTCCCTTGTGCAATCCTTTCCTGGTATAATTTGTCTCAATACTTATATCTGATTCGCTGGCGTTATCCCTTTGATTTAATTTTGCTCTGCGGTACATATCTGCAAAATGAAGATAATTTTGCTTTGGTATTGCCCCCTCATATTTATCTTTGAACTTATCTGCTCTGGCAAAATAGAGTTCTCCGTTGACAAGTGTAAGGAATTTAATTACGTCTAAATACTTCCACAGTTTATTTTCAGGCATAAAATTCCTCCTATTTATTATGTTGGTCCTTATATATTTCAGTTGTTGTTTTATGGATTTACAGTTGTTATTTATTGGATTTAATTGTTGCTGTTACAAGAAATACTCGTCCCTCGTCAGCCATATTTGCTCCATTCTGTACATATGCCAGTATTCGTGGAAAACCATATGGTTAATAATTATCGGAATATTATACTGAATATACTCGCCATGCACCGCGTCTTTATTCAAAGCTGCTTCAGTAAGCTGGTCAATAAGGGATAATTGTTTATTTCGAATATCTTTATATTTTGAAAAGGCGTCATCAAGAGACGTGTATAAAGCAGTTCTCTCGGTTTCATTTTCGGGGAAATACGGAACTATAACAGGCTGTTCCTCATTTTTGATTTTTAGTATTCTAGAAAAAAGCATAGGCTGTACCTGGGCAATGTGATAAATATGTTCCCTTATGGTCCAGGTTTCATCGTTTCTCTTAATATCAAGAATTTCGACCGGAATATTTCTTACATAAGCTTCAATAACGTCCGGCAGCTCCTTCAAGGTTTTAGCTAGTACTTCCATATTTATAATCATTTAGCCCGCCTCCTCGCACTGAGTCTTTAATTCACTAATTCATTATCAACATTAAGTAACAATATCAATTATCTATATTAAGTCCTATACAAAGTATATTAAGTAGCTAATCTAAGATTATAATACTTATACATATATTACCATTGGATGTCATAAAAAGCAAAAGACATGACAGCTTTAGGGGCAGGTCATGTCTTTTGCTTAAAATCGTATGTCGGATATACACTTAAATTATTCACCAGAAACATAATTTTTATTCTATTTAAAAAATAAATACATAAAGGGCAGTATAGTTGTAATAAGTGCAATAAGCATAACAACAAAGGCACCGAACCTGTTCTTTCTGTTCCAGGTCCAGATACCGAAACTAAAAGTGTATATACTAATCCATATAACAATAAGCATCACTACTATTTTAAATATCATTTTTTCATCTCCGTAAAAAATTATGCGGTGTCACTAACTACTATCGATTACCTTAAATACATTAAACTATCATTGCCGGATTACCTCTGTATTCAGCCTTAAATCATACTTTGTCTTTGAAAAGACATCGGTCCACTTAGCTTTCTCCCAGTCATCTATCGATAAAAAATTTTTTCTTGCAAGTATACCGTAACCAAAAATATCCGATTTATATTCATAGGTTGCTTTACTCAAAAGCTTTTGAATTTCCCTTTCGAGCATTTCCTTATATGCCTTGTTAAGAATTTCTGCATTTTCATGATTATCATAATCGTATTGACTTTGTACAGATTGAACACTTATATCCATATTCAAGTTTATAGTAATAATGGGCTTTCCGTTTTTAAATGTAACCTTTGTCCGGGAGGTTTTTTCCTTCTTTAAATTGCTAAGAACTTTGAACCTACGGTCGAGAGGGTCAACGATTTCCAAATTTATATTGTTTGGACCAGTCATTAGAGCAAATATGGACGCCTCTTTTGGTGCTAGCCTTCCCACCATTTTGTCGGATTTGAATACTGCCAGACCACTCAAAGACATTTTCTCCTGCTCCTCATCTCCACCCTTTTTAGGGCCTCCTCCACCTTTTTTTTCCTCCTCATCCTTCCCTGTAGCCGGTTTGCCTTCCTCGCCGTTGCCTTCTGGCTTCTTTGTGTCAACAATAGTTTTATCAACCGCTGTGTAGATTGCCAATGGCTGGACATCTTTATTCTTGGCTCTGTACATATATTCTTCCAGTCGGGCCTGAGGTATCAGGAAATCTGATTCGTAAGATTTGAAAAGCAGTTCATAGTATTTAGAGGGGTTTGAGGAAAGCTTTGGTTGAATGGACTCCAGGTACTTCTTTGCACCTTCTGCCGCTACAATTATATTAATATCCTGTCTGATTTGCATCCCTTGCTGTAAACCATTGACAAATGGAGTAATACCTTTTTTTGCAATAGCCTCTGAAACAACAATAACTTTAGTATGTGAAAGATTAATATTTCTGCTCAAATATTGTCCTGATTTTTTCAACCCTGACAGGAAATTATCGGTTTTATAGGAGGTAATGTCAGTTCCCTCTCCCCCGCCTCCTGTAATAGCCTGTGGTACTGCCGTCTGGAAGATAAGATTAAAATTATCTCCATCAGCCTCATCAATGCCTATAGCTATAACATATGCCAAGTCTTCTATTTCGCGGTTATCATAACAGCCTGTCAAAACAGAAATAAGTAAAAATAAACATAGGAAGGCCTCTAAACACTTGATTAACCTATTCATTTCTCCCCGCCTCCTTCTTCAAATTTACTCCCCACTTTTTTGCCTGCTCCGATTATAACTACTATCAGAGGTAATACAAGACCAAAAAGCCAGATTAGATTAGCTGCCTTAGAGTTGACGAAATCAATATTCATACCTTGCAGTTGATCGGAAACTGTCAGGCAGATTACAGCCACAGGAAGAACTAGCGGTCTTGATTTTTTTAGGTTCAGAGTCTTTTTAATTATGAAGATAAGAAAGGTAAAAATAACTCCAAGGTAGAGCAGCGCAGATATTGAACTGATAAGTACAAATATCGACTCTATTCTTTGAAACGTATTTCCCACCTCTATATGCTTTGCCATCTGGAATACGGGTATTTTGCTATCTACCGCAATCTGATATGGATATAGCAGTAAAAAAGAAAGTGTTGACCACAGCAGCAGCAAGCCGGAAACCATAATAGACACAAATCCCACTCTTTTAAGGTATCTCTTTTTTATAAAGGGAACCATAAAAAAGAGTATTATCAAGGATGAATAGGCCGAAAGTTTGTAAAGACTTCCCTTCGCAACAGACATGTATCCTTCGCCCAAAATCGGAAAAAGGTTATTGATTTCAAGCTGCGGAATAACACCTATTGTAATGAGTATAAAGCCTATTATTACCACAGGCAGCAAAATTGCGTTAATTCTTACAACCGCTTCAATTCCAAAGAAAGCAGAGAATATTATTCCGACAATAAACAGTATCTCCACAAAACTCAAAGGAGATTTATCCAGTGAAATTATTTTCAACATTTTCGAAAAACCACCAAGGGCTGTAGTTACTTGGGAGAAAAGATAAGCTGCGGCTAAAAAGCCCACAATTATTTTCAATACTCTTCCACCCGCTTTTTCACTAATATCCAGTAAGTCCAGACTGCCCATGTTTTTATATAACGCTGCTACCACCGAAAAATAAATCAGTACTATAATAGTCGACAGCACTGGAATCATCCACCCAGCACTACCGCTATAAAGAGTCATATCACGGGGGTATGACAGAAGTACCTGAATGAATATCAAATTAACCAATACAGTTATGCCTTCCCAGGAACCAAAGGTTATTCTAGTCTTCATTTTCATCATCCTCTGACGTATTATTTTTTACAGTCCAGCTTCTGCTGATTTTGGGCTGACTCTTTATATCCTTTGTATTTAAGTAATCTGGCCTGCTCTCCTGCTTCCATATGGGTTTTCTGGATAGTTTATCGGAGTATGTTCCTTTTGTTCTCGGTCCAAAAGGTACCAGGAATGGCACTCCAAAAGACTTCGAACCGGCAAGAATTAAGGCGTTTATTGTCAGGCCAAGAGCTACACCTAAAAAGCCTGCAGTAGCTCCAAGTATAATGTAAGCAAACCTTATCATCCTTATTGAAAAGGACATTGAAAAGCTGGGGATGGCAAAAGAACCAAGTGCAGTTATGGCCACTATTATTATCATAATTGGGCTGACTAGATTTGCGGATACTGCAGCCTGACCTAAAATCAAACCACCGACAATTCCTATTGTTGACCCGATAGCCCCCGGAATCCTTATACCTGCTTCTCTGATCAATTCAAATGAGAACTCCATCAGCAGTACTTCAACAACAGACGGGAACGGTACATTTTCCCTTGAAGCCTCTATTGCGAACAGAAGATTTGTCGGTATCATTTCCTGGTGAAAGTTTGTAACAGCAATATATAATCCCGGCAGGAGCAGTGCAATAATTACACCGATAATTCTTATTATTCTGATGAAATTTACGTAGGGATACCTAATGTTGTTATCTTCAGTAGTATGCAGGAATTCAGTAACTGTTGCAGGCATCACAAGCACAAACGGGCTGCCATCCATCGTAACCGCTATATTCCCTTGAGCCAGCATCATGGCCACCCTGTCGGGTCTCTCAGTCGCAACTATCTGTGGAGCCGAAATAAAGGTGCTATCCTCAATCAGCTGCTCAAGTTCTCCAGTATCAAATATATAGTCAACATCAATGTTTTTTACTCGCTTTAATACTTCCTGCACCAGAGATTCATTTGCAATATCCTTGATATACATTACGGCACAAGGAGTATTGCTTCGTTTCCCGATAGTTGTCCCCTCCACCATTAAATCCTTATCCTTTAATATTTTTCTTATAAGGGCAGTATTGGCTCGAATCTGTTCATTGAAAGCTTCCTGTGGGCCACGTATAACAGTTTCCGATCTGGGAGGATCTACTCCCCTATGCTCCCATGATTTAACATCGGCCGCATATGCGTAGTCCAACCCTTCAATAAAAACAGCACAGCCTCCGAAATTTATATTTCTGATTAACTCCATGTAATTGTCAACCTTTGTTATTTGGTTAAATGGAAGTAGTCTGTTATATATAAATTCGCCTATATCTTTGATTTCTTCTCTTATATCAAGATTCGACAGAAGCATGAGAGGCTGAAGAATACTGCGACTTATACTGGTTCTATCTGTCATGCCATCAATAAAAACTATAAATCCCTTCAACACTTTGTTCTTTACGGTTATATTGAATTCTCTGTTAACCATGTCGCTATTATTGGGGATTTTATAAGTTTGTTTCATTACCTTCAGATTTAAATCCAGGTCATTTGATATTTTCTTTCTTAAAATGTCATCACCGACAGTACAGTCAGTGAATTCATCCTCCAGCTTTTCCTTTCCAAAGGTATCAAGTGACGCTGCATTGAGAACAGTTTCACAGTTCTTTTTTTTATTTTCCTTTAGTATAAACTCTTCCTTTTTATTATGTTCCTTGAATATAAGATAATTTAAGAAGCCCAAAGTTTACTCCCTCAATCTGTTGAAATTTGTATGCTTTTAAAAATATTATGGTAGTTAACTTATTTTTATATACATTTGTACACTCTGACAAATTCTTGTAATGTTAATTTAATTTTTTATTTATGATTTCTACCTTGTGAAAAAATAGTTAATAAACTATCATAATAGTATAAGCTTTTTGATAATTTGATTAGGAATCTTTATTTACAAAAACAAATAAATACAAATGAGGATCAGAAGTTAAATGAAGAAATTACATCGATTATTTGTTGTGTTTATATTAGTATTTGCCATTTTATCCATAAATATTGTTCCCGTTTCTGCATGGACACCTGAGGAGGATCTATCAGCCAGTTCAGCTATACTTATTGACACGCTCAGAGGTCAAACTCTCTATGAAAAGGAAGCGGACAAACTTTTATCTCCCTCGATAATGTGTAAGTTAATGACAGCACTTATAACCATAGATAAAACTCAATTAAACTCAAAGGTTACCATTAGTAAGAATGCTGCGGGAATAAACGGAGCTTCACTTAATCTGACAGTGGGAAACCTTTATACCGTTAAGGACCTGCTTTATGGTGTTATGCTGTCTCCGGGCAACGATGCAGCAATTGCTTTGGCTGAATATGTAGGCAATGGAGATGTTAACAAGTTTGTTGGACTGATGAATGAGACCGCAAAAAAAAATATGCTGAATCATACATATTTTGTTAATCCCACAGGTTTATATGACGAAGCCCAGTTTACATCAGTAAGGGACATTGCCAAACTGATAAAAATAGCTATTTCCAACCCGGTTTTCAACTCAATATTCGGATCTAAAGGGGTAGCCTGGGGCGACGGAAAGAATTCATCAATTCTTACTAATCAGAATAAACTTTTCTGGAGTTATAGTGGTGTTGATGGTGGAAAGATAGGCACCAACCCAAAACAGGGTGTTATTTCGGTTACAACGGCAACCAGAGATGGGCGAAGGCTCCTCGCCGTGGTATTTGATAAGGATGAAGAAAGTGCCCTTAGTCAAACTACACAATTGTTCGATTATGGATTTCAGCATTTTTACAACGGGATTCTGGTTTCAAAGGACATACCCCTTCGAACAATAAATGTTCAGGATATCGATGTTAATTTAATAAGTAAAATTGATATATATTACACATATCCCGTAGGACAAAGCTATATCAAGAATATCTCCTTTACTAAAAATGAGAAGCTGACTCTACCTATAAAAACGGATACTGTTGCCGGAGTAATTAAATATACTCTCGAAGATGGAACAGAAATTGATGTGGATCTGTATTCCGACAGAGAAGTTGTCGCACCTGAGGATTATAAGGCCAGAATCAATAAAATATTTGAAGAAAACCGGGATTTAGTAATCATTGTAATAATCCTTCTGTCCATAGAGCTTATACTTGCTTTTTATTACATGATAAAGTTTATAATAAAAATTGCAAAAAAAATGGGACACCCTGAAAAATAAGGGGTCTCATTTTTTATATTACAGCACAAGGTAGGATCAGACTGACTTTTGCTTTAGTTCAGGATTCCTTCTTTTATGCCTGTCACTATTCTCAATATAGGTCTTAAGTACCCTCTCCAGGTCAAGTACATCCTTCATTTCGAAGTAACCTGACTTTTTATGAATAAATTTGGCAGCTTTCACTGCGCCTTGAGCAAAGGCTTTTCTTGAAAAGGATTCGTGGCTAATCTCAATCTTATCTTCCTCTCCCACTATCATCACCTCATGCTTGCCAATTACACCTCCAGCTCTTATAGAACTGATGGGAATATCAGCTGCAGAAATACCAATCCCGGTATTTTTAAGACCTCCTTGAATTTCAAGAGCAATCTTTTTCGCAGTACCTGAAGGTGAATCAAGTTTGTTTTTGTGATGTACCTCAGTTATCTGGAAATCATAACTACTTAAAAGGCTTGCGGTCAGGTTGGTAAGAAGCATGAGAACATTTACACCAAGAGTTATGTTCGGAGCGTAAACTACTCCATTTTTATACTTCCTGGACAATACATAGATTCTTTTAAGGTCATACTTCGAAAATCCTGTTGTTCCTATAACTATATTAACTCTGTATCTAGCAAAAATTGCGGCGTTCCTTAAAGCTGATTTAGGATTGGAAAAGTCAATAACTACATCAGGCTTGTTTCTAAAAACAATTTCCTCCAAATTATCTGAACTTTTAATAATAATTCCGGTATTTTCTATCCCCAAAACCTTTCCCAAGTCCATGTTTTTTAACTTACTTGAAGGACTGCATATAACTGACACCAGCTGAATGTCGTTCTGATTTAGTATTTCTCTGGCTATTTCTTTTCCCGTGCGGCCCAGCCCTGAGATGCAAACTTTAATCATAAAAAGACCCCTCCCTTTATTTATAGTGGTTGTTGAAATGATTAAATTTAACTGAAGAAAATGAATAGGATTAGTTCAGTAGTGAACTAAATAAAAATGCTACAGTAATAAACTGCAGCATTGGTAAAAGTAAAGATTTTATGATTCACTTTCTCCCCAACGCTTACGAAGTTAGCTGACGGATTCGGATTGGTCGAGACTAACCCTACCTGACAAACTCAGGATTCACCCCAATAAATGGTTCCCCCGCTTACAGCACCTTGCTGCAACTCAGCGATTAAAAGTATTAAGTTAAATTTATACACGTATTATAAACTATTTTCACATTTAGGTCAATATTTCCTCAAATTTGTTCAAATTCATTTATATTTAATTATATGCCTAAACTATACCACTTTATGACAAAATAGATTGATCTATCTTTCCGTTTCCTAGCTTAACTAAATACACATCATAATATTCTTCACCTAATGCAAAAGCAAATTTTCTATCGAGTACAGCAAAGTCGAATCTGTTTTTCCCTTTAATAGCGCTTCCTGTATCCATTGCAATTGTGTATCCAAGACCTTTAATATAAAACACCGTGCCATAGGGCCAATGACTCTTATCTACTGCTATGGATACTCCGGGCACAATGGGAAGCCCGGAGCTTGTTATTCCTTTATCATTTCCGCACTCTTCACTGGATGGAGTATAAGCAGTCCCGAGAAACCTTCCTATATATTTTCCTTTTTTATTAGAAGTTTCGAGAACACTTCCATTATATATTTTGTATGACTGAGGAGTAACACCTGCAGAAGCTGCTTTTTTAAGGGATTTCTGCAACTCCAGATTATCTCCCGACAATTCCTTTGTCGCGGTCTCCAACTGCTGGTTCTTTTCCTTCAAAGTCTGCAGTTCTTTTTTTATTTTCTCATTTTGTTTCTTTAATTCGGTATTCTCTTTGTTAAGCTTTTGGCTCTGGTCCTTATATGAATTGCTGTTTGCGGCTAATGAGTGGTTGGATTTTAATATCATCATAGCAGATATGCATTCACTATCATATTTCTCCTTGTATAGATTTACGACATCATTGACCTTAAAGCAGAAAAATGCCAAAATTGCTATGGTGACAGTCAACAGGATAATGAGAGTTTTTAATACAAAGGTATTGTAATTCTTTATTTTTAAATCATCTGTTTTGTCCATTATTTCAAAAGCACTCCTGATTATTCAATTAA
>JAEYWA010000011.1 GCA_023431385.1 Bacillota bacterium
AAATTTTCAAAGCCTGCCCAGGGACTTGAAAACACTCCCAGGTTATACTTAAAATCCTTAAATGCCAGTATAATACCTGCCATTGGTATATACATGAGTAATATTACCAGGAATATTGCCGGTAAAGCCATAATCCATAAAGTTCTGTTTTTTTTAAAATCATAAAATAGACTCTTTGTATTCAAAACATATCCCCTTTTCCTTAATATTAGTAACTTGGTTGCATCGATTATATGTTCAAATATGTTTTCGGTTTACATATTCATTATAAATCGTAACTATTTTAATTGGTATATGACTAAAATACGATTATGGGTAGAAATATACGGTATATACTGGGTTGTTACGCTGTGTACTTGAAAGCGGTTTACATTATGTAGTATTATTACTGTAAACCATTAAATATTGGGAGTGATACCTTTTGATTAAGCTTCTGGTCGTAGATGATGAATCCGTAACAAGAAAAGGCATTATCAAATATGTTAACTGGAGTGAATTAGGAGTTCAGCTTGTTGAAGAAGCAAGAGATGGTATAGAAGGCTTGGAAATAGCCAGGGAATTTCACCCTAATATAGTTATTTCGGATATAAAAATGCCTGGAATGAATGGTATAGAGTTTGCTACAAAGCTAAGAGCCCTTTTTCCTGAAACAAGACTAATTTTTTTAAGCGGTTATTCCGATAAAGAATACCTTAAAGCCGCTATTCATCTTAATGCAGTCAGCTATGTGGAAAAGCCTTTAGATCTTGGCGAATTAAAGGATGTAATTAAAAAGGCTGTAACTCTTTACATTGAAGATGAGAATAAAAAATCTGCTTTGTTAGAAGGTTTGCCTCTTATCAGGCAGAATATCGTTTTTAAGCTTATAGCTAGAAAGACTATTTCCATGGAGCTTATTAAAGATTTACAAATGGTAAATGTACCATTTAAAATAGATGGTTCATTTACAGTTATAATTTTAAAAGCTAATTTTAGCCCTGATACAGACCCAAATCAAATACTGAATATACTGGAAGACTGCCTTTATGATACTATACATATTTGCGCTGAAAAAAATGGAAGCTATATCATCATTGTTTCAGGCATCAATTCAATAAGAAGAAACAAAGAGGTCTCTGATATTTTTGAAAAAATAGAAACCCATATAAGGGAATATAGTTCAACTAATATTGAATTGTTTTGTGCTGTGGGGTTACCTGTAACAGAAATGGCTCAAATCCATGAATCCTATGAAACTGCTGTTTTGGCATTACAAAAGATATTTTTTCAAGGGTATGGAAAAATTGTATTTTATGAAAACGAAGCATTAAGCTTTATAAGTTTTAATCAAGATATATTAGTAGCTTTTTCAGAATTGATTCAAGCTGAAAGTAAAGAAAAAGCAATTGAATTTGTTGAAAAACTTTGCAGAGATATTTGTGTAAATCAGGGAACTCTTGTTGACAAGATTAAAAGTATATTTTTTAAGCTCTCTTTGGCACTCTTCCGGGAAGCAGAAAAGAGGGGCTTACAACTTAACAATTATAGCGGTTCTGAGGAAAAAGACATTTGGGAGTTGATCTCAAATTTTGAGACTCTGGAAGAAATTAAAAGGTATCTTATTAGCAATATTATATTCTTTTTTGAAGGTATAAAAGACTTGGAGTCTTTTAGCCGAAGTGTTCTTAATACCATGGAATATATCAGGAAGAACTACTTTGCTCCCGATCTCTCGGTTAAAATCCTTGCTGAGCATATTTATTTAACTCCAACTTATTTATCGTCATTGTTTAAAAAAGAGACGGGTATGACTATCAGTGAATATATAATAAAAGTAAGAATTGATAAGTCAAAGGAGCTTCTTTTAAACCCTCAAATTAAGCTTTTTGAAATAGCAAGGAAGGTTGGCTACAGTGACGCCAACTATTATTCAAAAGCTTTTAGCAAGCAGACGGGTATGACCCCTTCAACTTTTCGGGAGAGATATATATTATGAAAATTAAATTTTTTAAAAATAATAAAATCAAATTTTTAAAAAAGATGATTTATTCAATAAAAAACTTAACGTTAAGGAAAAAGCTCCTGCTATCTTATTTTATTTTGATTTTCCTGCCCTTAGGGCTTCTTACTTTTATTTCTTATGTTAATGTTGCAAAAATATATGAAAAGCAAATACGCTATTCAGCAAATCAATCCTTTGACCAGGCCTATACCTTCCTGAGTTATAAGCTTAATACTTTAATAAATACATCTGATGTTATATATTTCAATTCAGATGTTCAAAACATTCTTTCAAAAGACAAAGGTATCTATGAAAATGATTTAGTCCAGCAAAATATCGATATGTTAAAATTGGATAAATTTCTGAACGGCTTAAATAATACTGAAGATATATATAGAGCAAGCCTTTATGTACCCGGTTGGTTTACCTATTCTAATCAGGAAATTAACTTCAACAATATCAACACTTTTACGGGTACATCTACTTACAAGAAACTTATGACATCAAAAGAGAAGGTCTTTTGGCTGCCGCCTGAAAACATTAAAAATTATTCCTCCAGCGATGATCCTATACCTGTTATCTCATTGTTGAGAAAAATAAGAAACAGTGATCAAATTAATGACATTATAGGCATCATAAAGGTAAGCATATTGGAACGCAATATACATGACATCATAGTTAAAGCAAATATAACTCAGAAAGGTGTAGTATATCTTCAAAACTCAGATGGAATTATAATTAGCTGTTCAAATCCTGAAAATCTGCATGATCTGGATTCAAATTACAATTTGCGTAAAATCCTTGAGGGTAAGAGTATGTCATGGGAAACAATATCTATCGATAAGAACCGCTTCTCGATAACTTCCAGAGAGGTTCCTAATACTGATTGGATGATGGTCACAGCTATTCCATATAGTGAAATACTATCCCAAAGTGACAGAATAAAAAATCTAATGCTTTCTCTCATGTTTGTTATAGGCGTTATCGCTTATTTCCTGGCATATGTTATATCAACATCGACAGTAAATAGAGTTATTCTTCTGACGAAAAAAATGAAAAAGGTAGAGGAAGGAGATCTTGATGTCAGTATTGTCTCAAAAGGCAGGGATGAAATAGGCAAATTAATGGACAGTTTCAACTATATGGTGAAGAGAATACACCAATTGGTGGAGGAACAGTACCAAAGTGGTCAGGAAATAAAGAACGCTGAACTTAAAGCACTGCAAGCACAAATTAATCCTCACTTTTTATATAACACCTTGGAATTAATAAACTGGAAGGCTATAGAAAATGATGTTCCTGATATAGTGCTGATTACACAGTCATTAGCGAAGTTCTACAAGCTAAGTTTAAACAAGGGCAGGGACATTGTTACTATCCAGGATGAAATTAACCATATAATCAGTTATGTTAAAATTCAGAATTTAAGATTTGATAACAGGATTAACCTGATTCTTGATGTTGATGAAAAGTTCTATCGATATAGTATTTTAAAACTTGTGCTGCAGCCACTTGTAGAAAATTCAATGTTTCATGGAATTTTAGAGAATAGGAATGAATCCGAGGGAATAATTAAGATTACCTGTCGGTTTGAGGAAGATACCATTGTAATAGCAGTTGAAGACAATGGAGTTGGGATGTCAAAGGAAAAGGCAGATGGAATATTGACTTCTGAAGGTACTGACGAAATTCATGGTTACGGTATAGGTAACATTGACAGAAGGTTAAAGCTTTACTATGGACAGCAGTATGGACTTACTTTTCATTGTAGCCCAAACCAAGGCACGTTGGTTGAAATCAGAATACCACCCATTGAAGCCAAGGCGTTCAAAGCATAAGGGACGTGTATTAATTCTACTTGTAAACTGTGCAAGGTTCATTTGGAGGAGGTAATTCCCTGGAATCTGTAAGCTCCTTGAAATTTTTATTAGAATTCCCTGCAATTGATATGGCTATAGAAAAAATCCCTGACATTATGGTTATATATGCCCAGTTTACATTTTCCAACAACACCCCAT
The DNA here is from genome assembly GCA_023431385.1 of Bacillota bacterium. GTDB lineage: Bacteria > Bacillota > Clostridia > Acetivibrionales > DSM-1351 > Ruminiclostridium. The sequence goes on from JAEYWA010000011.1 coordinate 4,000, forward strand.
ATACAGCCATTCCCAACGGCGCTGATATCAGATTTGCAGTGGCAACAACACCAAATATCCTTGCTCTTATGTCCTCAGGTACTTTAATCTGAAGAAAAGTAAATGCAGTAATATTTATGATAGCGTTAAGCATTCCGCCTGCAAGCAATATGACACCAAATACTACGGTAATGGTAGTTTTTGCGTTTACTGGGAAAATAGGAATCTTTGGAAACGCCCATAATAGAATGGTAAACGATTCAACCATCAGTATTACAAATACCTTTTTAAATATATTGTCTGTGGTCTTTTTAGTTGATATAAATATTGCAGCCAGTATCATTCCACCAGTCCAGGACCCCTGTATTACTGACAGCTGTATTCCTGATACATGAAGCTGATTATAGTTGATATACGTTAACACCAGCGATATCAACGGGATATAAATAAAGTTTACAATAGTTACAATTAAAAGTAGGAATCGTATTCCTTTTTCACACTTCAGATATGTAAATACCTCTTTCAGGCCTTCCACGTAGCTTTGATCTTGAATAACTTTATTGCCCTGGTTAAACTTTAAAAACATTTCGCTGACTCCGGCCAATAAAAATGTGATACCTGAGATCAGAAAAATCCTTCCGAGCCCAATTGTGTTATAAGCTATCGCACCAATCACAGGACCTACAACATTTGTTATTGCTCCAATGGATTGGAAAGCCGAATTAGCTCTAGCTATATCTTCTTTCTTGACAATTTCCGGGATTGAGGAGTTAAGTGCAAGGAGAAAAAACGCCTGAACTAATCCAATCGTTATTGAATAAACAATAAACAGCGCTATGCTTTTAGAGTAAATTTCAAACACAGCAGTAAATATGAGTATTGCAATACCACATAGTATGTCACTGGCAACAATAAACTTCTTTTTGCTGCCTCTGTCAATAATTACACCAGCAAAAATATTTACCAGTACACCCGGAAGTATAGCAAAACCAAGAATCATTGAAAATGCACTGGCTGAACCGGTCAAGTCCAAAACATAAAGACTTATTCCAAATTTCAGAGCATTGGATCCCATATCACCTACAGCACGTCCTAAAATCAATAGGAAAATGTTAAGCTTAAAATTAGTCGTTTTCTCTGATTGAACTGCTTTAGAATTTTCCATTTTAATTTCCAGCCACCTTTACAAAATTATTGTTCTTCATGCAAGCTTTTACATAATGTTTTATACTTCAAGGAAATCGAGACTTCTCGCTTCTATTTTATTTAGGCAAGGTTTACCCTCTAATCATCGCTAACCACAATATTGCCGGATTCGGAATTTAATATAACTTTGTTTGTTCCTCCATTTACAACTCCCTCAATATAATTACGCTCTGTCTTCTTAATCTCTATTGGAAAACTACATTTCACACTCCCCGATAATGATTTAGCTAATAAATCAAAGGCTGAATTTTGAGGAAGTTGCACTTTAACACTTCCAGAGTTACTTTTAAGCTTGAGTTCATTACTGTTAAATTCCTTATAGCTAACATTTATGCCTCCAGAACTACTGGTAGCCTCCAATTGTCCTGTAAACCCTGATACTTCTATTCTTCCGGATAGATTAGCTAATCTTGCACTTATTGATGTCATGTCTTTTGTTAAAATGTGACCTGATGTAGCTTCTACTTCTAAATTATTTAAAGCGAAATTTCCAATATTTGTTGTACCCTCAGAAGTTTTTATATTCAAATCATTCGGATAACTCTGAGGAATAAATATATCAAGCTTGTGGTTTCTTTTCAAATGTAAAAAGCTTGCTTTCCTACTTTGAACTACAATAGTCAAAACTCCATTTTTAGTGTTGGTTGAAAGATTAAAATCAGGCTCTTGACTATTCTCTAATAGCCCATATAATTGTACTTTAATTTTATTTTCTGACGTCGGAATTATATTGATATTGGTATGTAAATTGTCTATGGATATATTCTTGATATCAGTACTCTCAAAAATATTTTCTTCACTTATTTTAGAAGCTGCCGACCCTGAATTATTGAAAACACTGAAAAATGAGTCTTTCATAACTGTTACCCCCAAAACTAAACAAATAATAACAACTAAACCTAAAACCAGTATAACCTTTTTGATATTCATCCAATATTCCTCCAGTTAATTATTCTTAAATTCCACTTTATATACTTTTTTATCCAATTTCGTACAGCTTTGCTCAAGTAATAACTCCCTATAAATAATAGAAGTCCAATTGCAATTGTTCCTATAGAGGATATAAGTTCAAAAATAGTATTATCAGATATACTTGGAATGTAAATCCATTGTGATAAAAAAGTCTGGTCAACTGCTGATAACAACATCAATACTCCTATTGCGACTATGCCAAGCGATCCACAGAATAACGCGAATATAATGGCAATAATGGCTACAACCGGTCCAAGAACGAATATAAGGTTAAAAAATGCAACACCAAACGCTGGTATACCAGTTCTGAATATATGTTGTAGAAATTTTTCTCCTTTAATCTCTTTATCAATGTAATTTTCTTTATGCTGTCTTGCAATACTCTTGTAGTCTCCAAGAGCTTCTAAAACTTCAGATTCAGTTTTACCACTCTGTATTCCTTCATCAAAATATGAGTTGTAGTCCGTTACTATTTCTTCAATTTCTTTTGAGGGTAAAGCCTTAAGAGATTTTTTCAATCCATTTAAAAACTTATTCTTATTCACTGGAAATAGTCTCCTCCATAATTTTTCTCACACCAGCAATTACTGCTTCCCATTCCGTTAGTAATTGCTTTTTTTTATTTATTCCTTTTTCGGTTATTCTATAATATTTTCTCGGAGGACCTTCTTGTGATTCCTGGAGATAAGTTTCAAAGCACCCATCATCTTTTAACCTCTTAAGTAATGGATAAATTGTACCCTCTGAAATTAGTATATTCTTAGAGATGGTACTAACTAACTCATATCCATAACAGTCTTGTTTGTTTAGTAAATATAAAACACATAATTCCAATATACCTTTTTTGAGTTGAATATTCATATTTCCCTCTTCCAGTAAATATGCAATCTACATATCATTCAAATACACGAATACTACTCATAGCTGCGGTAACAAAAATTCAATAATATTACATTACAGTTTTAATCTTACAAAGTATGTATATTATACTGCTTTGTACCAAATAATGCAAGGTACTAATTACACTAAGGCATATCTATAACTATCTCATATTCCTGGATATATGAATAAACACGTCTCTTCCCTTATTAAGGGATACTGAAATCTTTGATTCTATTGAGTTTACGGTAAGGTATACGAAGTCATCACATACCAAAAAACATCAAAAAAGGGTAAAAAAAGTGTGCATGATACACCTATTTTGGCAAACATCATACACACTTTCTTATTTAAATAGTTCTCAAAATCCTTGTTAGTAATTAAGAATAATATTATGGTATCCGGCAGCGCTCGGCTTGCCTATGGTACCCGGCTTGCTGTATAGTCGCCCTACTCCCTCCCGGTCGTATTGCTCCTTGCGCTTCGCAATAAACGCCTTCGCTTCATCTGCCCCCGGCAGCGCTCGGTGTTTATTCCCACTCAATCGTAGCCGGTGGCTTTGAGGTGATATCGTATACAACTCTGTTAATGTGTTTCACTTCATTGACAATACGGTTTGAGATTTTCTCCAACACATCATATGGGATTCTCGCCCAGTCAGCTGTCATAAAGTCGGTAGTTGTTACTGCACGAAGAGCCAGAGTATAATCATAGGTTCTTTCGTCACCCATAACACCTACGCTTCTCATATTTGTCAATACTGTAAAGTACTGATTAATTTTTCTTCCCAGTCCTGCTGCCTTTATTTCTTCACGGAAGATGTAGTCTGTATCTCTTAAAGTATCAAGCTTTTCCTTTGTAAGGTCACCGATTACTCTTATAGCAAGTCCCGGGCCTGGGAATGGCTGTCTCCATACGATATCCTCAGGTATTCCCATTTCTTCCCCGGCTTTTCTAACCTCATCCTTAAAAAGATTTCTCAAAGGCTCAATTATTTCTTTAAAATCAACGTGGTCAGGAAGTCCTCCAACATTGTGATGGCTCTTAATAACCGCAGCATCACCGTGACCGCTTTCTATTACATCGGGATAGATAGTCCCTTGAACAAGGAAGTCTACCTTTCCGATTTTCTTAGCCTCATCTTCAAATACTCTTATAAATTCTTCACCGATGATCTTTCTTTTGGTTTCGGGATCAGATACACCCTTCAGCTTTTCAAGGAATCTATCTTCACAGTTAACTCGAATCATATTAATGTCGTACTGATTTCTGAATACCTGTTCAACCTGATCTCCCTCATACTTTCTTAAGAGTCCATGGTCTACAAATATACAGGTCAATTGTTTTCCGATAGCTTTGTGTATAAGAACTGCAGCCACTGAAGAGTCAACACCGCCTGACAAAGCGCATAAAACCTTTTTGTCTCCGACTTTTTCTCTGATAGCCTTTATGGAGTTCTCTACAAATGCTGACATTTTCCAGTCACCCTTGCAGCCGCAAATATTGTAAAGAAAGTTTTTGAACATTAATGTTCCCTTTGGTGTATGCATAACTTCTAAATGGTACTGAACTGCATAAAAATTCTTTCCCACATGCTGCATTGCACTGACTGGGCAGTTAGTGGACTTAGCTGTAACTGTAAATCCTTCTGGGGGATTAGTTACATGGTATGTGTGACTCATCCAGCAGGTTGTATTTTCATCAACATCCTGAAAGAAGGGTTGTGATTTATCAACACTTATATCAACCTTTCCGTACTCACGCTGTTTTGCTGCTTCAACTTTTCCTCCCAGCATTACACTCATAAGCTGCATGCCATAGCAAATCCCCAGTACAGGAATACCCAGTTCAAATACGCCGGGATCACATTTTGGTGCTCCTTCATCAAGAACTGAATTAGGCCCGCCGGTGAATATAATTCCTTTTGGATTATAGGATTTTATTCGCTCCAGGGACGCGCTGTAAGGAATAACCTCGCAGTATACATTAGCTTCTCTGACACGGCGCGCAATCAACTGATTGTATTGACCACCGAAATCGAGAACTAAAACCATCTCATTATTCAAGAATAACAACTCCTCTTATTTAAAATTATAAAATAAATCTATATTTAAAGCCAAAACTTAAGTCAATCTCAATATTTTAATATTATATCGAATTTTGTTTGGTATGCATAGCATCAAAAAATATATTTTTGCTAAAACAAAATAATTTATTTTTGTAGCATTGTTGCATATTTATTCAGATATATGTATAATTATTCATTATTAACATATGTTGGATGAGACAGATTAGTAATTCAATAAAGATTACAGGCCATCTGCTGCACACTAAATATTTGAATTAAGTGTTTATGCACTATAAGTATTAATTATTAATATAAGGAGGGTTTTCCAATGAAAAATTACCTGAAACAGCAGGATAGTATTGAAGCTTATCTTGCATGTAATCAACTTATTAATTATGAGAGTCCGGAAGTATCGGGCCTGGCAGAAAAACTCCGCTTGAAGGAAGGTGATGAAATCTCCTCTGTAAAGAAAGCTTATGAGTATGTTCGAGACAGCTTTCCGCACACTTTCGATGTCAATGCCGAAGGAGTGGCTTGTTCCGCCAGCGATGTTATAAAGCTGGGACATGGTGTCTGCTATGCTAAAGCCCATCTGCTGGCGGCCCTGCTCAGATACGCAGGCATCCCAGCAGGAATGTGCTACCAGCGCCTGTGCTTGGAAACACCCGACGACCAACCAGGCAAAGCTGTCCCAGACGTATGTGGCTTGTCAGCAACTGGACAGGCACAGGAGCTATCAACTACCAACAGCACAAAAGCCCAGGCAGTTACAGACAGAGCCGAAGCCCAGGCAGTTACTGACAGCGAGGAATGCCTGTCAGACGCAGGCCATAAAGGGCCGCCAAACACAAGCTGTGCCAGGCCGCTCACCCAACTTGTTCTTCATGCAGTAAATGTTGTCTACCTGAAAGCACTGAACAAATGGGTCAGAATGGATGTACGCGGCAACACAAACGGCATAAATGCCCAATTCAGTGTTGAGCATGAGCAGCTGGCCTTCAAAATCCATCCCCAACTTGATGAAGAGGACGGGCTGGTAATATATAGCAAAACCCCTGCCAGCGTTGCTCATGCATTAAGTTCCAGCAAAACCGCCCAACAGTTGGAGGAGAACCTGCCCTCATATATTCTTGACAAAGAATCCATTCTGTTTGTAAGTAACAAACCCGAAGTGGTTATGGAAAAAGGTAGTGGCATGTACATGTGGGATACCGAAGGAAAGAAATACCTGGACTTTGTAGGGGGCTGGGCGGTAAATTGTCTTGGTCACAGTCCGGCAATTATTGTCGAAGCCTTGACAAAACAGGCCTCCACATTGGTGAATTGCAGTCCCTCCTTCTACAATACCCAAATGTTAAAGTTTGCAAGGCTTCTGACCCAAACCTCCTGCTTTGACAAGGTCTTCTTTTCCAGCAGCGGAGCAGAAGCTAATGAAGGCGCTATAAAGCTGGCAAGGAAGTACGGATCAAAATTAAAATCAGGTGCATATGAAATCATTACTACCATAAATGGCTTTCATGGGCGTACCCTTGCAACAATGTCTGCTACAGGAAAAAAGCATTGGGAGTCGCTTTTTGCACCTAAGGTATCCGGGTTTGTTCATGTTCCCTTTAACGATGCAGAAGCCGTAAAGAAGGCTATAAATGAAAAAACCTGCGCCATTATGCTTGAGCCCATACAGGGAGAAGGTGGAGTTCACGTGGCTGAGGAAAAATACATTAAGGAATTGAGAAAAATATGTGACGAAAATAATCTTCTGCTTGTATTTGATGAGATTCAAACTGGTATTGGCAGGACAGGAAAAATGTATGCATATGAGCATTACGGAATAGAGCCGGACATTATGACGTTGGCTAAAGGCATCGGAGGAGGCTTCCCTCTTTCAGCAATGCTGACCAAGAAGAGGCTTGACATATTCGATGCAGGTGATCAGGGGGGCTCTTATTCAAGCCAGCCCTTGGCAATGAGTGTTGGGTACGCGGTAGTCCGTCATGTAATTGAAACTGCTCTGCCTGCACATTCAGCTAAAATGGGGAAATACCTAATGGATCAGCTAAATGTCATGAAGGATAAGTTTAAAATTTCCAATATCAGAGGATTGGGCCTGCTTGTCGCTTTCGACCTTGATGCTCCAAAAGCAGCAGAAGTTGTGTCAAAGTGTCTCTCGACTGGACTTGCAGTAAATTCACCTCAGCCATATTCTATAAGACTGATGCCTCCTCTGATAGTAACTGAAACTGAAATTGACGAAATGCTGGCTGCACTCCGCAGTGTCCTGAGCCAGACTGATAATGAAGGAGAGGTAATATTATGATTAATAAAATAGGTTTAACTGCGGTTAAAGGATTTAAATTTGCCGGAATCAATGCCGGCGATAGCAAGAAGAAAAACATTGGGCTTATATACTCGGTAACTGAAGAGACTTATGGGGTTGCAGTTTATACTAAAAGCGATATTGCAGCAGCACCGGTTCTCATATCCAAGGAAAATGACAGAATTACATATAAAAAAAGGGCTGTCTTAATAAACAGCGGTATTGCAAATGCGTTTACAGGAAAAAAAGGTTATAACGATGCACAGAGTTGTGTCTCGAAAGTTTCAGATTTGCTTGGTATAAATCCAGGAGAGGTATATATTGGCTCTACAGGTGTTATTGGTAGACAGTTAGAAGAAGGTGTCATTTTAAGAGGTATTGAAACAGTAACCAGAGATTTAATGGAAGATGACAATAAAGTATTGGACTTTATTCAAGCAATTATGACAACTGATACAAGAGTTAAGCAAGCCTCTATTAGTTTTGAAATTGCAGGTAAAAAGATTAACATTGCTTCATGTGTAAAAGGTGCAGGAATGATTATGCCTGATATGGCTACTATGTTATGTGTTATAACCACTGATGCCAAGATATCACCTGATATGCTGAATAGAGCTTTAAAAGAATCCGTTGAGCATACATTTAATTGTATAACAATAGATGGAGATACAAGCACAAATGATAGTATATTTTTAATGGCTAATGGGCTTGCAAATAATGAGCTTATAGATTCCGATGGGGAAAATTATCGAATATTTGCTCGAAATCTGCATACTCTTATGGAGTACATGGCAAAAGAGGTGGTCAATGATGGTGAAGGTATAACCAAGTTCATAACTATAAAAGTAACTAATACACCAACAAGAGAAAATGCAAAGGCTATAGGGTTTTCAATTGGTAATTCGCCACTGGTAAAAACAACATTTTACGGGCAGCAGCTTAACTGGGGGCGACTAATGATGGCTATAGGAAAAGCCCAAACCGGCCTTAACTGTGACATTATTGACTTATTTGTAAACGGCTTTGAAGTTGTCAAAGATGGGCAACCAACCTTAAGTTCAGAGGAATTTAATAGGGCAGAAAAGTCACTTGTCAATAAAAATATAGACATATTAATCGATTTCAAGCAGGGTAGTGAGAAAGTTACTATTTGGACCTGTGACTATTCTATAGACTTTATCAAAATAAATGGAAACTATATTACCTAACCGGGTACTGAATTATATTGGAGGTTAATATGGATCAATTATTCATCAAAGCAATGGAATACCTTAAGAGAGAACCTTTAAAAAATCTTGCGACACTTAAGCATCTTATGTTGTATAAGGATTACGTTGAAATAAGTATCGCCGAGGATACATTTGACTGGGCTTTGCTTGTTACAATACCGACTGCACTACTTTCATATGATTCGGCAACCTACCCTGGTGCAAAACAGGCTATATTTATTAACGGGAGCTCCGACCAGTTGAAGCAGGTACTTTTAGGTAAACTTGCCCCCAGCAACTATATTTTAAGAACAAGCAAGCAGCTTGATTTTTCCTTACTAAAAAGCCGCTTTTACATAACTCAAGGAAACTCATATGTTTCATATTCTTGTTCAGACATTAGCTATAGCTTCACCCCGGAGACCATTCAGGATAGTGATATCCTCACCGCTGAGGCAGCGGCCCTGATATCCCGGAATGGCTATACTGATTATGAACTTGAGAAGTACTTTAAAAACGGTTCAGTCTGGTTTGGTTACATCGAAAGTGGAGTTATAAAAAGCATTTGTTTTGTCTATCAGAATCATAAAAACATCTGGGAGATAGCAGGTGTACATACAATTGAAGCAGATCGAAAAAAAAGGCCTTGGCCGAGCCGTGGTTTTATCAGCAGTACGTTATTTACTGGAAAAGGGATTAATTCCAAGGTATGAAATTGATATTAATAATTCAGCATCAATAAATCTCGCTGAAAGCTTAGAAATGAAGCAGTTTCTGCGGATAGATCACTTTTTATTGAAACCCTTTTAGTGGTTTCAAAGATTGTAAATTTGATTAATATAATGTTTATAAAAATAACGAAATAATAAATCTTATAGGCTTGATAATCTGGAGGTATCTGAGGAGGATATTTTTGAAGGCTTGAGTTAGCCTTCAAAAATTCCAAGTCTTGTTTTTCCATTAAGATAGTTGAAGCGACTTCCCTGATGGGTATGCAGTCCAGTCATTTTAGCCTCAATCATATCCTGAAGCTTCCACCAGCTGGTATTCCAGTTGCAAAAAACAGTTCTCTCAGCAGGAGCTCTGCCTATTAACCTCTGAACAACAATATCAGGGTTCAGATATTCAAGAAAGATTATGGTTCTATCTATAAATTCCTCAACAGTTACGGGATTTACCTCTCCCCTTGAGAACATTTTTTCCAGTTGGGTTCCTTTAAGTATATACAGTGAATGGCATTTTACCTGAGAAACTCCAAGTGCCGATATTATTTTTGCTCCTTCTATAACATCCTCCATACCGTCCATAGGAAGGTCGGTTATATAATGGGCACAAACCTCAAGATCATATTTTCTAATCCTTATTGTCGCATCAATAAATTCGGCTAATGTATGCCCTCTGTTCAAGAGTTTCAGCGTATGATAGTTAACGGTCTGCAAACCTAATTCTATTACAATATCTATTCCCTTACTCTTTTTCAGTCCTGCAAGAAAATCCATATACCTATCCGCTATGCAATCGGGCCGGGTCGATATGTAGATGGCTACAATACCCTCCCTGCAAGCCTGGGATATACTCTTTTCAAACAAATCGTACGGCAGATAAGTGTTGGAATAATTCTGAAAATAAGCTATAAACTTTTCACTGCCATAATTTTTACCAATATATCTGGCGTTCTGATCAAGCTGTTCAGCAACCGATAACTCACAGGACAGGTTTTCAAAACCCGCCCCTTCCTCTCCGCAAAATATACAGGCCGAAGACCCCAGAGTTCCATCTCTGTTTGGACAGGTAACAGGCAGATTAAGGGGTAATTTGTATACCTTTGAACCATATTTGCTTTTTAAATACTGGGAAAATTTATTGTACAGCAACAGAATTTCCTTCCTGCCTGTATGATTCATTTACCATTTCATACACCTTTGTAATAGGAAGTCCTGTCTTTTTGGCAATGCTTTTACAGTCCTCATATTCCGGTGCAAATTTATGTATATCGCCAATTCTGGCGATTTTTACTCGTACATCTCCATACATCGTATTAACCTTGACCAACTCCCTGTTCATACAAAAGCGAGCTGATCTTGTCACCCTGATACCCAGTGTTGACGTCTCACTGAATATAACATCAGAAAACTTCTTTTCATCTTCACATTTAGCCAAAACGGTCAGCATTACAGAAGGTCTGCTTTTTTTCATGTATATGGGAGTATAATATACATCCAGTGCGCCATGGTCAAAAAGCTTCTCCATGGTGTAGCCCAGTATTTCGGGCGACATATTGTCTATGTTTGTTTCAAGAATGGATACTTCATCGTTCGGAACAGACTCCTGCTCGTATAGAGTACCAACAACAGCTCTCAGAGCATTAAAATGGCCAGTATTCCTCTTTCCCATTCCGTATCCCGTCTTTTCAATTTCCATAGGCGGCATTTTTCCATAAGAGGAACAGGTCATTTTTAGTATACCTATTCCAGTAGGAGTAACAAGTTCAAAAGGAATATCCTCTGTAATCAGAGGAATTTTACTGTTGCATAGCATCTCTATAACCGCCGGTACCGGAACCGGTAAAAGTCCGTGAGCACATTTTACAAAGCCTTTGCCCTCATGCAGTTCTGAGGCATATATTCTCTCAACACCAAGCATATCAATACAGATGCATACACCTATAATATCTACAATAGAATCAATAGCTCCAACCTCATGAAAATGCACCTCGTTTATGTCCTTCCCATGAACCTTGGCCTCAGCACGAGCTATTTCCCTGAATATTTTTATACTCATGGCTTTAACACCCGGCTTCAATCCACTATTATTAATAATATTTTCTATGTCTGAAAGATTCCTTTCAACATGTGAATGACAGTGGTTATGGGGATGGTGATGGTTATCGTGTTCATGGCTATGGTGATGGTCATGATTATCGAGTTCACGGCTATGGTGATGGTCATGATTATGATTATGATCCTCATCATGGAGAATTACATTAACATCAGTACCAGTAATTCCGTTTTTAACCACCTTTTTTATCTCAATAGAATAACCGTCAACTTTCAGCTTGTCCAGCTCCTGCAGAAACGCTTTGCAATCCAAACCCAGATCCAGAAGTGCTCCCAGGGTCATGTCTCCGCTTATTCCAGAAAAGCAGTCAAAATATAAAACTCGCATTCAGATCCTCCGTAATTAGTCACTAAAAACTACATATTTTTAGGATTTCAATATTTACTTATGTTATACCCCAAAATCACTCATATAAACGTAAATACAGAAAGTCCCGCTCCCCTAAGACTTATTTTAACTTATTAATATTGCTTGCCAGATATCCTGCACCAAAACCATTGTCTATATTGACAACGCCGATCCCGCTTGCACAGCTGTTAAGCATGGTAAGCAGAGCTGCTAGTCCTCCGAAATTGGCACCATAGCCCACACTTGTAGGAACAGCTATCACAGGTTTATCCACAAGACCTCCAACAACACTGGCTAAAGCACCCTCCATACCCGCAACAACAATTACTACATTTGCCTGAGATATGGATTCCATTTTTGATAACAGTCTATGAATACCTGCAACCCCAACATCGTAAATTCTATTAACCCTGTTCCCCAGAACTTCTGCAGTAATTGCAGCTTCTTCGGCCACCGGTATATCGGAAGTACCGGCAGTGATAACAGCTATCTGTTTTTCTGTTACAATTATTTCTTTTCTCTTGACAACAATTATCCTGGCGGCCTCATGGAACTCCGCATCGGGAATAACTTCAAGTACCTCAGCAAAGTCCTCTTTTGAAGCCCTTGTTGCCAGGATATTATTATTCTTTTCCATCAATCTTTTTATTATTTCAACTATTTGCCTGCTGGTCTTTCCTTCACAGTAGACAACTTCAGGATAGCCTACTCTAATACTTCTATGGTGATCTATCTTTGCAAAACCAAGATCTTCATATGGCAATGCTTTAATTTCTTTAAAAGCATGGTCAATCTCAACTGTACCATTTTTAACGCCCTCAAGCAAAGCCTTTAACTCGTTAGAATTCATGCCAACCCTTCTTTCATTAGATCAGTCAATTCAAGCTGCCTTTATTGATGTTATTTACCGGTTGTTCCCTCAGTCTTTTCCATTGATAGAAACGCATTAATAAAACCATCCAGATTACCGTCCATTACTGAATTAACATTACCCTCTTCAAAATTTGTGCGGTGATCCTTTACAAGAGTATACGGACAGAAAACATAGGAGCGAATCTGGCTTCCCCAGGCTATATCCATCTGGACACCCTTAAGGTCTTCTATTCTTTCTTTCTGTTCACGTTCCTTTAATTCAAACAGCTTGGCTTTGAGCATTTTCATTGCAGTATCCTTATTCTGAAACTGTGAACGTTCAGTCTGACAAGCCACAACCACACCTGTAGGTATATGTGTTATTCTTATTGCGGAATCGGTTTTATTTATATGCTGTCCCCCTGCTCCGGACGCTCTGTAGGTATCGATTCTCAAATCATCTGGATTGATGTTGATTTCAATGGTTTCATCAAGCTCGGGCATTACATCCAGAGAAGCAAAGGAGGTATGCCGTCTTCCTGACGAATCAAAGGGAGAAATTCTGACCAGACGGTGTACACCCTTTTCTGATTTCAGATAACCATATGCATTTTCCCCGATTACATTGAAGGTTACACTCTTTATCCCGGCCTCATCACCGTCGAGTAAATCCAATATCTTAACCTCATAGCCCTTTGCCTCTCCCCATCTGGTAAACATGCGCAGAAGCATTTCAACCCAATCCTGAGCCTCTGTTCCGCCCGCTCCTGCATGAAGAGTAAGAATGGCATTATTTTTGTCGTAGGGACCGGTTAGAAGAGTTTCCAACCTAAGTGCCTCAAGGTTTTTGTTCAGCTTTTCCAAACCCTCGCCTATTTCAGGTATGACAGATTCATCCTGCTCCTCCAGGCCAAGCTCCGCAAGAGTTGTAATATCCTCCCACAAAGAAGTCAAACTGGTAAACCTCTCTATTTTTGATTTCAGATTTTTTGTTCGTTGAAGAATCTTTTGAGAATTCTCCATATCATTCCAGAATTCAGGTTCTGAAGCCTTATGCTCTAGCTCCATAATCTCATCGCTTAGCCTTGCGATGTCAAAGTGAAGCCCTCATTTCCTCTAAATTGCTTTTCAAGCCTTGAAGTTCAAGCTTGTATTGTTCCAACTCCAGCATTTAATCATCCCTCTCATAATTAATTTCGTAACATTAGTTAATTAATTCAGACTATCTTCTTTTATATTTCTTATTATAACCAACTACTAGACTTTTGCCAAAATAAACTTTTCAATGGCCTGAGCAACGCCATCAGCATCATTGGACGCCGTTATGCAATTTGCAGCAGCTTTGGCTATGGCTTCGCCATTCTCCATTGCAATACTCAGTCCTGCGTATTGGAACATGGAAATATCATTTTCATTATCACCTATAGCAATCATCTGACTGGCAGGAATTCCGTAAATATCTGTCAGTCTGGCTAAAGCAGCCCCCTTACTGACACCTTTGCGCATAACCTCGAAATTATCAAAGTTTGAGCTCATGACATCAACCTCCTGGAGCTGCTCCATATCATTTCTGACTCGTTTCAGCAATTCGGCGTCATCAGTGACTATAACAAATTTTAATACCTTACCTGGAATGCTCTTCAGTTTTTCTTCCATGCTTTTTACTACTTCAATGTCGACACGGTCTTCGGGTGGCAGCAATTTATTCCTTTCGAAGTACTTCTCTGAAGTAAAGCCCAGCCTCTCAGTCAACATTGTGTCGCCCGCATACACGTGGTAATATACCCCATGCTTTTGACAAATGCTGTTTATCCTTAAGCAAATCTCATTATCCATATATACTGAATAAATTATTCCTCCTGCATGGCTTTCTGTAATTATGGCGCCATTACAGGCTATTAACGGGTCGTTGGAATCAATTTCCTTTGCGTACAGCCTTGCACCTGTAAATACTCTGCCTGAGCAGATCACCACCCTTACGCCCGTTTCCATGGCTCTTTTAAGGGTTTGCTTGTTCCTATCAGATATCTCTTTATTCATATTCAGCAGTGTTCCGTCTAAATCTATAGCTACTAATTTGTACATATATTAATAATTCCTCCAACTGCTTTTGGGTTATTTTTTCAGACTGTCAGTAAATACCTTTATCCTGCTCATTGCTTCAACTATATTTTCCATAGACGATGCATAGCAAGCGCGGACATAGCCTTCTCCGCACTCTCCGAAAGCTGTACCGGGCACCACCAGTACCTTGTGCTCCATCAGAAGTCTTTCGCAAAATTCATCGGAGCTGAGCCCTGAACTTTTTATGTTTGGAAACACATAGAACGCACCTTTGGGCTCAAAGCTGGAATATCCGGACTTTTTGAAGCCATCCAGCATCACTCTTCGACGTCTGTTGTATTCTTTTGACATCATTAATACATCCTCTTCGCTGTTCTGCAGGGCTTCAATGGCTGCATCCTGAGCTGTTGTTGGAGCACACATAATACTATACTGATGAATTTTCTTCATTTCATTTATCAAATCCTTGTGACCGCAGGCATAGCCTAACCGCCAGCCCGTCATGGCAAAGGATTTTGAAAACCCGTTTATTACCACAGTTTGCTCCTTGACCTCAGGAAAACTTGCAATTGATGTATGTTTACCCTCATAAGTAAGTTCACAATAAATTTCATCGGATAATATCACAATATCTCGATCCTTAAGTACTTTAACCAGCTCATATAAATCCTCTTTTGTCATTATTGCCCCTGTAGGATTGTTTGGAAATGGTATTATTACTACCTTGGTTTTATCAGTTAAAGCATTCTCCAATTCCTCAGCTGTCAATTTAAAGTCATTTTCCTGTTTCAGAGGTATGGATACAGCGGTCGCACCTGTGAATCCCGTACAGCCCTTATATGCAACAAAACTGGGTTCAGGTATGATAACTTCATCCCCAGGTCCCACAAGAGCTCTCAGTGCAGCATCTATTCCTTCGCTCCCTCCTACGGTAACCAGTATTTCATTTACCGGATCATACTCCAGCGAGAACTTTCGGTAGAGGTATCTGGCAATTTCCTCTCTGAGTTCTATAAAGCCGGCATTTGATGAATACTGCGTATGCCCGTTCTCAAGTGAATAAATTCCTGCCTCCCTGATATTCCAGGGAGTTATAAAGTCAGGTTCACCTACTCCCAGTGAAATTACATCCTTCATTTCATTAATAAGATCAAAATATTTTCTTATTCCCGATGGCGGAACCCTCTTTATCCTGTCTAAAATCATATCCTTCATTATCATATGAATATCGGCTCCCTTCTATCGTTGGGCTTTTCTTCAAATATTGTCCCCTTGTCCTTGTACTTCTTTAGTACAAAGTGAGTTGCACAGCTCAGTACCGATTCAAGAGGAGCGAGCTTTTCAGAAACAAACAATGCAACCTCCTTCATAGTCTTTCCTTCAATAATTACAGTTAGGTCAAAGCCTCCGGACATCAGATAGCAGGCATTTACTTCAGGATATCTGTAAATCCTGTCGGCAATCTTGTCAAATCCAAGACCTCTCTGAGGTGTTACCTTTACTTCGATTAGGGCTGTAACCTTTTCTCTTTGAGTTTTATCCCAATTAATTAAAGTACTGTATCCTACAATTACATTTTCTGATTCGTATTTTTTTATTGCCTCGGTTACTTCCTCGGTAGTTTTACCCAACATAACCGCTATGTCCGCGGCACTCACCCTACTGTTTTTCTCCAATATTTCCAAAATCTCTTCCATTTCAAATCTCTCCTTTTCAATTAATTTTGGTTTATCCACTTAATAAATACCAAATGATCAGTATTCATGTTTTGACAACAATAGGGTGGTAATGCTTTTTATTGTCCGGGGACAATAAAAAAACCCAAGTCCTCTGAAAATAGGGACGAAGGTTTCCGCGGTACCACCCTTATTAATGTGCTGTAAACAACAACATTCACTCGATAAATGCGACATTAGACAATATAAAACCCATAGGTTTTATGGAATTCCAAATGCTTACATTTTCCGCCTGTAACGTGGCGTGACGTCTTTCTCTACTCATCAAGGACTTTATTAAAAGCTATCCCCTTTTAACTTTCGAAAAAACTACTCCCGGGCTGCATTCAATATTAATCAATATCGGACTTCCACCAACAGCTGACTGCTTACCGACTCTCTGTAACTGATTCAATATTTACTCTTCCCATTCACAGCATTTTTATTATTAACTTACAATATATTATATGCACCAACTATAAAAATTTTATGTAATTATTAAAAATATTATAATTTAATTTACAAGCTAATTCAAGTTAAATATAAGCTTGATATTAACCTCCATTGAGCCGACATAACGGCCACAAATTGTAATGAAAATATATCCTTTAGCTATTCCTTGATAATACCGGACAATTCGCCCTCATACTTTTTAAGCTTGCCAACCACTTCAACCTTTAATACCTTTAGCTCTTCCTTAATGTCCACCAGCTTTTCCTTTTCTTCTTCCACCTGTTTTTCTAGGTTTTTCTTTTCATTTATAGCCTTCTGCTTTGCGTCATTGATAATATTTTCAGCTTTCTCCTGTGCAGTAATAAGAGCGTTTGCAATTTTCTCCCTATCTTCCTTTATCTGCTCAAGACTGATATTAATCTCGTCATACCTGCTTTTAATATCACGGTACTGAGCCTTGATATCGGCTATTTCTTTTTCTTTCGCTTTTATTTTTTCTTCATATTCTCTATTTAATTTTTCAAGATAATCATTGACATGTTGTTTCTTAAAACCAAACAAAGCTGTAGAAAATAATTTTTCCCCTGCCATAGCGTGCCCTCCTGAAAAACATTAGGAATCAATGGATCAATTGCTAATATCTCTCATTATAACAAATGAATCTCTTTAGGGCAAGCTTATGCAAAAT
>JAEYWA010000077.1 GCA_023431385.1 Bacillota bacterium
GGCTTAAGCCGTAACTAAATATTTTATGTGGAGAGATGGCTGAGCTGGTCTAAGGCGCACGACTGGAAATCGTGTGAGGTTTAACCGCCTCCGAGAGTTCGAATCTCTCTCTCTCCGCCAAAATTAAGGGTTGTAGCGATTATGCTACAACCCTTTTACTGTAAAAAAATGCTTTGTGGTACCAAAAAGGTACCAAACTGATAATAATTAATCAAAACTAAATGATATTTATCAATAATCAAGTTATAAAAATAATGGTTATCCATAGTATTAAAACACATTAAAATATTTTACATACATTAAATTTAAGACCGATATCAAATTATAAGTATGATATCGGTCTTATTCTATTTATTACTGCTTTCTTTTAGGTATGAATATCTATCATATCCTATCTTTCCATCATGTTGAAGTCGCGATACAACAATACCAGGCAATACATTTTGTTTCTTTGCAAATTGTCTTATGTTGTCCGAGGTAAACTGATTTTTAATAAGGAATTGTTTATAATCACTATCATTTATAAAAAAATCACGAGCAAACTTATTTGCCTCTATCTCTTTAGTATTTGTACTTGATTCAGAATCTTCAAAAGTAATAATCGTATCCTTCTTATTATAATGCTTTATTAGATGCCCTATTTCGTGCATAAAAGCAAACCAAATATTATCGTGACTTCTAAATCTTTTACTCAAGTATATCGTTGGATGACCTTTATATGTTGTAAGAGCTCCTCGAACTTTACTATTTGTTATTGCTTCGCAAAATACTAAGTAAATGCCTAACCTGTTACAAAGCTTTCGGCAACTATTTATTGAGAGTTCTACATTACCATTATATGCTATATTTTTAAATTTATCTAAGGACTTCTCCAATTCTTTACTATCGTAATCTATTTGGTCAATTTCTGAATTTTGAATTTCAATTTCGGATTCGCATAAATTTAACCAAACAGCTATAGACTCCTTATCTCCTCCATCTTCCATAAAATCTACTGCTAAATTAGAATAAGTGTCCACAAAGTTATCAAAACTACTAATTTTTAATAGCTTAAGCATTTCAGTTGCTTGTTCAACTAAAGATAGGCCGAGACCCGCAAAAACTTCTTTGAATTTAAATTTATTGGCTATTTCATCTAATCCACTTTGATTTAACTTTACTAATTCTTCATCTCTTGCTAACATTTCTCGATATTTCACTTCATAATTTAACCAATAAGATGCATCAATACCTACTAAAACTTTTTCAAGCTTAAGTGCAAATTCTTCTGTTAGTCTACTATTGCCATTTAATACATTAGAGATGTGTTTTTCACTCATTCCTATTCTAGTACATAATTCCTTTTGACTAATGTTATTTTCATCCAAATACTCCTTTATTATTCTTCCTGTTGGAACAATAAATTCTTTACTCAAAATATCACATCCCTTTCATCAATGATAATCTTCTAAGTCTAAAATAAGTACCTCTTCAATAGACTTTAAATCATTAATATCATATTCGCCTTTAGGCTGAATAATTATTCTGTCGTTTTTAGAGTAATCAACCCCCCAGCACTCCTTATATTTTCCACTTAATTTATGTCTTCTTGGAGGTGGAACCTCAGGAATTTCATTTAAATTATTTGCAACCCTTAATTCAGATAATCTATTACTTATTTTTATATAATCATTTCCATAAAACTTTTTTAAAAGCCTTATATCAGTTAATATTTTCTCTAGCTTTACAGAAGAATAGTGTATTTTCATATAATTCCTCCTACATTAGTATACGTTAACACCATATCATAATTAACCTTATAGGTCAATTATTTTATTGTACATTTTATATTAAGTCTTTGTTATAATATAGAATTAGAGAGGGGGGTAGATTATATATGAATACTAGCCATCAAATAACTAAGAGAACCACAAATCTTACATTCAAAAATGCCCAATCGTTATTCTATTCTTATTCTACACTCCAATCGAGTATTGAACTTGAAAGGAATCTAATTGATAGAATTGATAGTATAAGTTTAAAAAAATTTAATACACAAAATACTAGAGAAATATTTAACGAGATAATTTTGAAACATTATCCGAATGAAATATCAGTTAAATCAAATTTTATAAATCATGTCCTCTTCAAATCAAATAACCATGTTACAATTTTTGAATTACCTGTAGGAAATAGTCGAATAGATTTATGTAAAATTAATGGATCAAGTGTAGCTTACGAAATCAAGACAGATCTAGACAATTTAACTCGCCTAAATAAGCAATTAAAAGATTATCTCGAAATCTTTGAAAAAGTATATGTTATATGCTCGCTTAATAAGTTGCCAATTATCGAGAAGGAAGTACTTACCTCTTGCGGAATATATACATATTCAATATCAAAATATGGCAATTATAAGTTTCATCATTTTAGGAATGCAGAATTATCGAAAAATCTTAACTGTAAAAAACAGCTTGATATATTAAGAAAACGAGAACTTGTAAAAAATTTTTCAATTGACACTCTATCTAATAGAAAAGATATTAGTTCTTTGATTACTCAGAAATACTCGACGAAGGAAATAAATAAAATATTTAAGCAAGTTATTAAATCTCGTTATCAAAAACAATGGGATTTTTTAAGAAATAATAGCTCTCAAATCTTTGAAATTGATTATCAATGGTTTTTTAAAAATTCAATTAATCCCAATTGTATCTATCGCTAACCGGGTTATTAAATCCAAAACTTTAATAACCCGATTATATTTATTATTTATATATTATGGTATATTTGAAATATATATCTCGTAGCGGTAATATTATGCCATGTACACCAATTTCCTGGCCCCTTTAAATCTTCAACCTTCTCAATTGCGGGACAAATATCTAATGGGTCTAGTATATTTTTTTTAGACAGTATCACTGGTATGATTTTATAATATCCTCTCATCCCTCTACTGGTATCTGGATTTAAAAAGGAATAAAAACCATTCTTTTCATAATCATAAATTAAGGAAAGTGCAGCGCCTGTTCCGTTTGATCCTCCAGTGGTAGGAAGAGCATCTTTTAAACCACAATAATCTCCAAATCCATCAAATTCATATTCTCTAAATAACTCTCTTGCTGAATTATCAATTAATTCCGTAATTCCAAATTCTTCATAGTCACCATTCTTAATATTCGCTTTTCTCGGTGAATTTAGTAATATGGTTCTTGCTTTTATATTTATATCCTTAACCTCATCAAATTCCATAATTTTAGAATTTGGGTTTTGTTCCCCTATATCAAATAAAAAATAATCAGTATGTCTTAAATCATTTATAATTAACTCACTATATAAGTCTAAAAACTCATCAGTAATTCTTAATGCAACAATATCATTTCTACTCTGAAGTTCCTTTAAAAGGCTTTTTAGTTCATTTTTTTTCATTTCAAAACCTGATTTGATTGAAATAGTTGGAATTAAGTTTTCGTATTTTGATACTTCTAATAACTTTTTTTTGTATAAATCACTATCACCACTAAGTTTCCAGGCCAATTCCACCTTGCTGAAATCAAAGTTTTTCCCATATTTTTCAATAGTAAATCTAAAGTAATCAATGAAAGCTTTTTTATCTTCAACCAATTCATTAATATTATCTAAAGTTATAATATCAGCATCGGTTGGGGTTTCTTTTATTTTCGCATTCCGTTTTCCCCTCTTTTCTAATAAAAAGGCTTTGGTAATCGGATTGATTTTATATCTGGTTTCATATTGTTCATTTATAATTTCGAATAAAGGAATAATTTCATCAGAAAAATAATTGTTCATATCAAGAGCTACATTTAACTCCTCTTGTCTAGTTTTTAATAATGGCACATAAATCATTTGCAAAGCCTCCAATTTATTCTTTATCTTTATTAATGCTCTATAAATAATCTAATTGTATATAATGGTATTAAATCCATTCTTCAACATATATTTACATTAATTCGACCTTTTTCTGTGTACTCCTTCTAAAAGGATCAAATTTATTGTATATTACTAGCACAATATAAAAAATTATTATCAATGTTAAAGAATAAATATAACGGTACTGAACTTTTTACACTCAGTACCGTTACTTTAGTCTTTTGCTGATTCATTATAATTAGAAACATCCCTCTTTAACCTTATTGAATATAACATTTGTGACCTTATTAGCAGCATCTAGTTTTGAGGCATCCATTACATGAGTATATAGATCTGCCGTTATACTTAATGATGAGTGTCCAAGGATATCAGAGATTACTTTCATTGGAACATCACTTACTAACATTAAGGAAGCAGCACTATGGCGTAAATCATGAAATCTAATATGTTTCATTTCAAGTCTTCTCAAGAGTCGTTTAAAGTCTCTAGACAAGTTATTTGGCATTATAATGGTACCGTTCTGACTACAATTAATGAGGTTGCTGTCAATGTACTCATCTTTCAAAACTAGTTTATATCTTTCCTGACGCTTCCATAACCGTTTCAAAGCATCTATTATTTCATCACTTATTGCAATTGTTCTTGTGCTGGATTGAGTCTTTGTTGTTTCACTTAATTCAAACCCCTTCGATGAGTGAATTACATTTCTTTGGATTGCTATTGTTTTCTCAGAATAATTTATATCAGACCATTTCAGCCCTAAAACCTCAGCCCTTCTCATTCCACAAAGACCAGCAAGTATGATTGGGACTTCCCAATCAGTATCATGCACTTTTTCAATAAGAGCTGACAGCTCCTTCGCTGTATAGATTTCACTTTGATATTTTGGTACCTTTGGTCTAGTGACATCTTTCGCTACATTTCTCGAGATTAAATTTTTTCGTACTGCTGCATCTAATGCTTTGGAGAGTACCCGATGAACATATAAGATTGATTTTGGTGATAACCCTCCCGGTTCTTTTTTCTTATATTTTTCATACATAGTATTATAAAAGTTCTGAATCTGTGTAGCTGTTAGTTCTTGTAATACTTTTTCACCTATATTAGGCTTTATATGCTTTTCTATATTAACTCTATATCCATCGACTGTATTGGGTCTTAAATTTGTCTCTATACTTGTTTTAAACCACTCTTCAAGATAATCTCCAACAAGAATCTTTTGATTGGGGATATATCTATTAGAGCTTATTTGATGCTGTATCTCAACGAGAAATAACTCTGCCTCCGCTTTTTTTCTGAAGCCCTTTTTTGATACTGATTTCCATTTGCCACTTTCATCCTTATATTTATAATAAACATCATAAACCTTTACATTTTGCTTTGTCTTGCCACTTGAGCTAAGCCCTTTTTTAAGTAATCTTTCTTTTAAAAATCCATTCATATAAAGAGTCCCCCTTCGTTAATAATGGCAGACCTACTTAATAAGGTCTGCCATTTAAATGATATTTTATGAGCTTTGTTTCATAGTATTTAGCCATTGCATAAGGTCTGAATAAAATACCCGGTATTGACGCCCGATTTTTATAGCCGGGAATCCCGTTGTTCTGGGTAGTTCATACGCTTTTGCTCTTCCGATTTTTAAAATAGTTGCTATATCAGTAAGCGTAAGAAGAGTATCATTATCTATTACATTATTCATTCAACTTCCTCCTGATTTCAGTACTTTTGCCATTTTGGTAAATCACATAGAAGTTACTTGATAATAGAACTTCATTCTTAAAGATATTTTTGTTCCATAGTAATTCCATCTTCTACTTTATGTATGGAACCTTTTGTATTAGCATTTCAGCAGTTTCTAAGGTTTTGATTCCAAAATTCCATTGGGTTCATTAAATTTAATCTTCTGGTATAATTTCAACCCCCATAAATCCCCACCGGTTATCTTGGTCTCGATTAATTCGCTTATATGAAATTCTAAGATCTTGTTTAAGCGTTTCCATCAGTACCTTTTCGTAAGAAGCCAGAGACTTTACATTTGCATTCTTACAAAATTTTGCAAAGCATTTCTTTAAATCTTTTGTAAAACAGTACTTATTAGTATTAAATGAAAGATGTTTATCAATAAATTCTTTATGTAAATTGTATTGCATCTTATATTTTTCTAAAGCATCCTGCGATTTTTTGCAATACGAAAAGGTGTAGTTATTTCTGACATATCGGCAAACTCCTTTTATTGCCCACTTTAAAATAGCGTTTTTTTCCTTAATTAATTTTTGCAGCAGATCTTTATCCTTTTTCCCTTCTGGTACGGAATTCAAAAATGGTATAATTACTATTCTGTTGAAAAAGGCGGTTAGGTCCTCTCCACTATTAGGCTGTAATACTGGCAGATGGTTGCTAGCAAAAACTAGCTTTGTTGTACATGGTTGGCTTTTAGGATCATGATACAACTTCTTACTGACTGTCATATCTAGTTCTGATGTAAGCATTTTAAATACTCCGAAGTCCTTTAATGGTTGGCTAGGTAAGTCATTGCAAAAGTTTACTTTCTTTTCAAATAGTTGAGCTGTATAGGTTTTATCATTTAGCTTTTGTAGTTCTATATTAGATATATTTTGTAAGCCAATGATTTCACTAATAAGTCTTATAAACAGAGATTTTCCACTATCAGACGGACCGACTATTATTGCTGCCTTTTTAGCATTTGTCATATAAGAAATTAGGTAACCTGTCCACTCTGCAAGTAATCGCTTGACTTGTTCATCACCACCGGAAATATAGTTTAAAAAGTACTTAAAATTTTCATTTTCTGGCTCTTCTTCAAACTCTGCATTAATGTAGTCTGTGAAAAAATACTTATAGGAATGAGGTTGTAATACGGTTGGATTATCTAAGTCAATAACTCCATTATTTAAATTTACTTTCTTTTTATTGTCAATCTTTTCAGGATGTACAATCAAACTTGGATCCATAAGAATTATTTCATAAGTAGCTCTTATTGTTGCAGGCGGGATTAACATTTTTTCCTCTTTTTTTAATGAAGAATAGATTGATCGATACATATCCTGTGGACTGCACTTTATGAAGTAGCCTTTATCATAATTATACATTCTCAATTCATCATCTAGGATGATCAATCTTTCACGCGTTTTAGTTCGCTCTGCTAATACATTTTCAGATTTGACATCAAGATCAATAGCATCAAAATTAATAGATTTAGCCATTTTCTTTTTCGCCTTTCGATCACATGCATCATCTGACTCAACTTCATTTGTCAAAGGTAATTCCTTCCCTTTTATTTTAACTTTTTCTGCTTTCTCATTTTTTAAATAATGTTTATTGTCCAGCTTTAACAAGTTAATCAAACTACCGTCCCTTTTAAGTACCTTCTGTGCTTCCTCTCTTAAACATACTTTTTTCATTTAATCTCATCCTCCTACAATCATTATCGATGCCCACTCCACCTAAATGAAGTTTACTTTTATATAGTTTTCAAAGATCAAAGCAAATGCATTTACTAATAACTTCTTATATAAAATCATAATTTATTATACTTTTATTGAAAACGGCAAATTGCTAATCGATATTTTTCCATCACTTAGTTGATATCTTTTCAAATAATTTATTACTACTCAAGACGATAATGACTAACTTCATCCAAGAGCAACGGAATTATAATTTTAAAGTTATTAAAATATACTAAAAAAAGCTGCCTGATTTCAAGCAGCTAAATAAATTGTATTAAATAATTTTAAGGATTGTAGAATTAAGATTATTATCCAACAAATTGGTTCTATAAGTTGTGGGTTTTCGCGGTTTGCTATCATTTTTATCTATTTCATAGATTCCATATAAAGATCATTTAATATATCCCACTTGTTTTTTGCTATAACTTTTTCAGTGTACTCTAACGCTCTTTTATAGTCTTCTTTTGAAACCTGCGGAGCTAAAAAGTAAATCTTACACATATTCATTAAAGAAGTGTAAATTAATGCTTCAATAGTATCCTCTAAATTTAGTATTTGCCTCGCCTTGACACCTATTTCTTTGAATTTCGCATCATTCGATATCATTTGATCCATATGATCTAACGCTATCTTTTCATTTGATCCATCAATAAAATCTATTTGAAACATTTTCTGCATTAAGCTAATAGCAGGGTATGGAATAATTTCACCATCATTAACTAATGCACCTTTTGATTTAAAAACACGGTGAGCCAATAATTTTATCATATAGCTATCTAACGTGTCAGACTGGAATATTGCCTTCTGATATTTTCCATCTTCACCTTTATTCACTATATCAGCATAAGCTATCTTGATTGGTGCAATAGCTGCATCTTCTAAAGATATTCTCTTTTCTATACGCACTAATTCCTGAATTACATAGGTCATCAATTGATACCTTTTAATAGGATCAGAATGATATAGAGTTCTTGTTATATTAGATAATTCATTGCTGAGCCGTTCTGATAATTCACTTTCGAGTACGGCGGTAATGTATGACGGGTGAGCTTTTACAATTTTTTTATCAACATCTGACATATAAAGTTCAATATTATCTACAAGGCTACGATGCAGCTTGTCCCTTGTAGCAAGCTTCCTGTCATTCATTCTTCCATCGAAATACTCAGAATCAAAAAGTGCTAACAGAAGTCCATGTATTTCTGGCTTTATTATATATGGACTCTTCTCATTACCAGGATTCTTTTTAAAATCACTAATTTCTATGAGTCCATTACTATCTTCACATAAAGCAGCGATGTAATTTATTACTGTCTTCCTTGTAAAAGTCCGTTTACTTTGAACATCTTCTTTCTTAGCATTTATTGCTTCAAGATATTCTGTTATCTCCTTAACTAATAGTGATTTCTTCCCGAGCTTTGTTTTTATTTTTTCAATTATGACATCTGCCTTTTCATTTGTAACAGGCATTTGGGGTTCCCAACCCCTTTTATTGTATTTTGATTTTCCCCCCATCCTTCGTACCTCCCTTAATATATTCATACTCATTTTAATAAAAATTCTTTTGACTTGTGTTAACTTTTAGTCTATTCATAATCCCCTATATACGAATTAAATATAATTACCATTGTATGTACCAATACTATTAGATAAATGTATTATACATTAATCCATAGAAATACGTAAATTATGATAAAAATATTAGTTCAAATACTGGTAACTAAATAGAAAATTATTTGATGATAAATGGAATATTGGAATATATCCCTTGTAAGTTGCTAAAACATGGGTATTGTAGGTTCCATACATAAAAAATCTGATGGAATAACAAAATCTATTACAAGTCCACTTACCATTCTATAGATATGAATGTACTATGGCAATGTAATTAAAACAGAAATATTAGTATAATCCTTTGAAATAACCCTGTATAAAGAGACCTAAAAAGAACAAGGCTCCCGACTTGGTGAGCCTTGTTTTAATTACTCGTGAGATTGCCAGATGTCAATCCCTAGTATACTTTTAGTCTTGCATCTGAATTTTAAATTATTAGCTTCTTTAATATCGAATTTTAAAGCTTTACTTTTTAAAGGTCCATATTTTACATATATTACATGTGTTCCTTCTTGTAAATTAAGACTATATTTTTTCGAATCCCCGTTTGCTATATTACCAGCCTTTTGATTATCTATGTAAACAGCATATGTAAGAAGCTTCCCTCCATAATAACTCTCCCTAGTAACCTCTATTGTACATGGGTAAGATACTGCATTCTTATCAAAAGTTACTGGTATGTCTCTGTTAATGTAAAAGTATGCAAGTACAGCCAAACAAATTACAACAAGTGCTATAACTGATTTTACATTTAGTTTCTTCATACGAATAAATTCTCCTTTAATTTTAAAGTACTTTTAATATCTGGAAATCTAATTTAATACTATTGTATTGAAAATAACTTGTCAATCCCTAAAGGGACAATTAAATTTATGTCCCTTTAGGTGTTTGATTGATACCTCTATAAAAGGTATTTTTCTTATGAGGTGCAAAATATGGATATAGGTAAACATGTTGGAAATAGAATACGAGAAATACGAAAGTCAAAAGGACTTAGCCAAGAAGAACTTGCATTTAAAGCATCCTTAAACGCATCCCACTTTTCAAAAATAGAGCGTGGAGAGAAAAGTGCCACTCTTGAGAGCCTCGAAAAGATAATTGGTGCTTTAGAAATTTCATTCTCTGATTTTTTCACAGATATTTATTCTGAGAAGAGCGAGATTAAAGATAAAACCATTATTGATAAAATTAATTCAAAGGTTAGTACCTTAACCCCTAAAGATCAAATGGCAATTTACAGACTTATTAAAGTCGCTATATGGTGGAAAAGAAAGTGATATGTAGTATCATCTATATATTCTACGTTCCTATACTTTAATTTGAATTATCTCTATAACCTTTCGCACAAAAGCCTTTAGTTTAAAATAATTAGGTATGTGCATTTGGCACCATATCTCTATGCTCTCTAAGAAGCTTTTAAGCGCGTTGTCTTTAGATCTTTGAGAAATATTTTCCTCCCTCACTTCGTTTAAGAGATTTATTTTTTTATCATTTGGTAAAGAAAATATTATTTCGTCAACTAACTGAACCAAGTTATAACTTTTATATGCCGAAACAGGGATTATCTTTGAAGGTTGTAAATTGAAGAAAACAGATGTATCAGAAACTTTATGCAATATGTTCTCTAGTTGCTTAGTACTTGGGAGGTTATATTCATAATCCCATTCCGAGAATGGCTCAATTTTATCTACTTGATTTAAAACAATTATTACTGGCCTATCCTGGCTAAGATATGGTTTAACTATGGTACTAAAAAATTCTTCATCAATACTAAGTGCCCTATCATCTGCTTTAATTACCCATAATAATATATCAAGCTCTG
Source organism: Bacillota bacterium (assembly GCA_023431385.1). GTDB lineage: Bacteria > Bacillota > Clostridia > Acetivibrionales > DSM-1351 > Ruminiclostridium. Next base: position 10,774 of record JAEYWA010000077.1, read on the forward strand.
GAAGTAGTGTTTTGTATAATCTTTCATATTCAACGTCATATGCCTTATTTTCACCCACACCGGGGACATCTACTAAAATAATACTTTTATTTCCTCCGATGTCTACAAATACGTTTTGTATATCTCTGGTGCAAGATCTAACGTCACTTATCGGAGCAACATCCATTCCAAAAAGAGCATTACAAAGGCTAGATTTACCAGCTCCCGTTTTTCCTAAAACTCCAACTTTCGGTTGGTATGATAGCATTTCATTCATGCGATTTATAATCTTTATTTTTTGATGATCATCAACAACTACTCCTTTTGTCTGCAAATTGCTAAAAAGATCATATTTCTTATTTTGCATATAGAACACCCCTTCTATTATTAATAAACTCTTAGCTTTATGATTTTTGTTTCACTGAAAATTCAAATTGTTGTATTATACCTTGACACACTAGACATTCAGTAGCCCCTTTTCTGCAAAGCTTATAAATGTATTATCAGCAATAATTATGTGGTCGATTACCGATACTGAAATAGTTTTTAGTGCTTGTATTATCTTTCGCGTAACTTCTATATCAGAACTTGATGGGTTTTTTGATCCTCCAGGATGGTTATGTGCTAATATCACTGAATTAGCATTATTATTCAGAACTATCTTTACAATTTCTCGTGGATATACTGGAGCTTCGTTAATAGTCCCTTTAGAAACAATTTCCGTCTTAATTATCCTATTTTGTGAATCTAGTAGCGCTATCTGGAATACCTCATAATTTAAAAATTGTAATTCTTTCTTGAAATATTCGCCTGCCTTTGATGAACTATTAAGATTGATTTTTTCTTTAAATGCTGAAATGGCAATCCTTTTTGAAATGTGATAGATTAGTTCCAATTTTTTACGCTGGGACTTTGTAATAGTAATACTTGACGAAAACTTAACTAATTCAGGTAGGCCATAAGTTTCAAGACTATTTTTTATTTCTGGTACAGGTATACCAGTTAAAATACATAATGCCTCTTCATCTGTTAACGTTGAAATTCCATATTTATCTATCCTCTCGTTGATAATATTTTTATATACCTTTTCCATAGGCTATACCCCCATATTAAAATATAGATATAAGGTAGAATCCTTATATCTGTTTCAGATAGATAATATGTAATTAAGGTTTTAAAAAATTTCACATGATTATTTGATGGCGAATTTTGCGTATGATATACTATATTTTGAACATAGGTGACTTTTACGGTAATTCAAAGTAATAAGTATTAGTTAAGTTTTTTTGTAAATAATCCAATTTAAATGAATATCTGGTCTATAAATTAGAAGTTAACAATATTTACGAGAGGTCATAAATGATAAAGAAAATAATTGAAAACAATGATACTGTTACAGTAAATCAGAAAGAAATATCAGTATTACGAGAGTATTTCCCTCAATGTTTTAAGGAAGATGGCGTATTCGATATTATAAGGTTTTCAAATCTACTAAAAGATAAAGTTGATATCATACACGAGGGTTATGAACTCAATTTTTTAGGTAAAAGTTATGCTAAATTATTATCATCAGTAGAATCTACTACAATTATTAAGCCAGACCTTGACCATAATACTAAACCTGAAAATAAAGGCAGTGAAAATATTTACATAAGCGGTGACAATCTGGATGGATTAAAGCATTTACTAAAATCATACGCTAAAAAAGTAAAATGTATATATATTGATCCACCATATAATACTGGTTCAGATGGATTCGTTTACAATGACAAGTTCAACTTCTCAACTGCTGATCTTGAAGAAAAGTTAAGCATAGACGAGTCGCAAGCCAAAAGAATCGTTGAACTAACAAGTAAGGGTTCATCCTCTCATTCAGCCTGGCTAATGTTTATGTATCCCCGGCTTCAGTTAGCACGGGATTTGCTTTGTGATGAAGGGGTTATATTTATTTCTATAGATGACAATGAACAAGCAAATTTGAAATTGTTATGTGATGATGTATTTGGTGAAGAAAGTTGTTTGGGATGCATTGTTCGATCAACTGGTCAAACAACAGGTCAGGATAGTGGTGGATTAGGAAGCTCTTTTGATTATATCCTTGTGTATGCTCGGAAACCAGATATTGATTTGAGTGGTTTACCATTAAATTCACATGACCTAAAACGTTTTGATAATGAGGATGAAAATGGTAAATACGCATATGATCAATTAAGAAAAACAGGAAGTAACGATAGAAGAGAAGATCGGCCGAATATGTATTATCCAATATTAAATCCAGATGGAGAAGAATTATATCCAGTTGCAACTGCTGGTTATGAAAGTTGCTGGCGTGTGGAGAAAAAAACCTATGAGAAACTTGTAGAAGAAAACTACATTTTATGGAAGAAAACTCTTAGGAATGGAAAAGAAGTCTGGTGGCCATATGTAAAGTACTATCTTGAAGGTCGTACTAAACGGCCATCACCTCTCTGGATAGATTTGGATGGCAATAAAAAAGCAACAAGAGATGTTAGGGCGTTGTTTGACGGTATAAAGATGTTTGATTATGTAAAGCCTGTAGAACTGATAAAAAGAATCATACAAATTGCTCCTCATTCTTCAACAGATGACATAATTGTTGATTTTTTTGCTGGCTCTGCTACTACAGCGCAAGCTGTTATGGAACTAAATGCTAAAGATAATGGCAATAGAAAATATATACTAATACAATTACCTGAAAATTTAGACATATCGATCCCAAATAAAAAAATTGTATTTGATTATCTAATAAATTCCGGTAATCCAGGAACTTTGGATTATGTAGGCATAGAACGTATAATTCGTTCAGCAAAAAAGATAAATAAAGAAAACCCAGATGCTAAATTTGATAGTGGGTTTCAGCATTATACCCTGTATGAGCCAAATAGTACTACTCTTGATAAAATTTATAAATTTGAAAAGAATACTTTAATTTCAGATGAAACAATCCTTAATGTATTTGGTAGACATGCTGTTCTAACGACATGGATGATTAGCGACGGTTATGGATTTACAGCTAAAGCCGAAGAAGTTAATTTGGGAGATTATATTGCTTATTATTGTGGTAAACATTTATACTTCATTGATCCCGGTTTATCTACGCAGGCTATTATTAACTTATTCGAAAAATATGATAGCGAGGGTAGTTTCAATCCTGAAAATATTGTTCTATTTGGATATAGCTTTAATGAATGGCGAATTACAGAGATGCTTGATAAAAATATAAAACTGCTAAATGATACCGAAAAAAACCTAAAGATAAATATTGACATACGTTATTAGGAGAGTGAGCTTATTGGAACTTATTCTAAAGCAGGGATTACCACATCAACAAAAGCCCGTTGATCTGATATGCGAAGTTTTTAGTGGAGTTAATATAGAAAAACCTGCATATTATTACATTAATCCAACGATAGATCTAAATAGCCCGAAGCTATTAGAGAATATTCAGAATATACAAAAAGAAATTCATCCCAACCTTAGGGGTAGTACCACGGCTGACAATTACCTTAATTTAGATATAAAAATGGAAACAGGCACTGGTAAAACATATGTTTACACTAGTACTATTTTTGAATTGCATAAAAGGTATGGGGTAAATAAATTTATAATAGCTGTTCCGTCTCTTCCGATTAAAGCTGGTACAAGTCAGTTTATATCAGATGAATATGTTAAGCAACATTTCAGGGATACTTGTAAGTATGGTACAGAGATAGATTTGCATGTATTAGAATCGTTGAAAGTAAAAAAAGGAAAACGTTTTTTCCCTAGTGTTGTAAGAGAATTTGTAAAAGGCTCAAATCAAAATAAAAATAAAATTTTCGTTTTACTCGTGAATATGCACCTATTAACTGATAAGAAAAATACAATGCTTATTAGAGATGATTATGATTACGGTGTAGAAGGTTTTTATAGTCCCGTAGAAGCAATAAAGGCAACAAAACCTTTTATGATAATAGATGAACCACATCGATTTTCTAAGGATCAGAAGACTTTTGAGTTTATTGAAAAAAGAATTTGTCCACAATGCATAATAAGATTTGGCGCTACATTCCCAACAAATGAACTTGGTAGTGGGCGTAGTAAAACCACTATAAAAGACTACCATAATCTTATTTATGATTTAAACGCCTGTGATGCATTCAATCTCAACTTGATAAAAGGAATTGCAAAAGAACATTTCGAGCCTTTATCTCATAAAGAAGATAAAATACGGATTTCATCAATTGAAAGCAAAACGTCTGTGACCTTTCATTATTTCCAGAAAGGGCAGAATACTAAAGTAATAACTTTACAAAAAAATGATCCTTTATCACATATTACCCAATCGCTCAATGGAATATATATTACAGCTATTGGTACAAACTACATTGAACTTTCTAATGGCCAAAAGAAAAACGAGCGTGAAGAGTTTAGTACAGACATTTATTCCTCGTCATATAGTGAGCAGATGATTCGACTCGCTTTGGAAAGACATTTTGAAACAGAACGAATAAATTTTAGTAGAAAATTTAAAATTAAAACGTTAGCTTTATTTTTTATTGATGATATATACTCTTATAGAGCTGACCAGTCAACTGGTAAAGAACCTTACTTGTTAAAAAGTTTCGAAAAGCTACTTGAAGAGAAAATCGACTCCGAACTTGGGAAACTATCAGATAATGAAAACATAGAGTACAAAGAATATTTAATTGCTACTAAAAACAATATATCAGCCTCCCATGCGGGATACTTTTCCCAGGATAATAACGATTCAGATGAAGAAATAGCAAAAGAGGTTAATGAAATACTATATGAAAAAAAGAAACTTCTGTCATTAATGAATCCTGATGGAAGCTATAATATACGACGGTTTTTATTTTCTAAATGGACACTTAAAGAGGGTTGGGACAATCCCAATGTATTTACAATTACTAAACTCCGATCAAGTGGAAGTGAAAATACGAAACTACAAGAGGTTGGTCGTGGACTAAGGTTACCTGTAGATGAAAATGGTAACAGAATATCAAATGAAGAATTTACTTTGAATTACATAGTGGATTTTACAGAAGCTGATTTTGCAGAAAAGCTTATAGAACAGATAAACGGAGAATTGCCTGATTCTATTTCAATTAGCGAAGAAATTTTACAGAAAGTTGCAAGTAAACTAGGAGTAACAAAAAACGAATTATTTAAAAAGTTAATAATTAGCGATTATATAGATCTTGATTGGAATATAAATGTTCAAAATAGAGAGAAATTTTTAGCTGAGTACCCAGAATTCTCTTCTGGAGTTGAAAGCAATAAGATTAAGGATAATAATAAATCTAAACCGAAATATGTAAAAATACGTAAAGGAGTTTATTCAGAGCTTAAAAATCTATGGGAAGCAATAAACCAAAAATATTTACTTTATTATGATAAAATTGAAAATGAGTATTTCGAAAATGAGCTGCTAAAATTATTTGATGGTGTATTTACCGACATCGTGATAAGTAGTCATAGAGATATTATTAGCGCGGATAATGGTGCAATGGTTATTAAAGATGGCAGTGGAGTTCAATATATTATAGAAAAGCCAATACCATATAATGATTTTTTGAAAAGAATAAATTATCAAACAAAAATAGGGATATCTACTATTCATAACGTTCTTGTAAAACTAAATATGGATAATACTATTGATCCACGTTATATAAATGAACATTCTGCTACGAATTTTATACGAAAATTCCATGACTGGAAGGTAGAAAATTTATGTGGTCGTTTTAGTTATCAAAAGAGCAATTTAAAGGTGAATGAAACTGCTCTAACAAATAAAAATGGAACTCCTAAAGATGAGATAGTCCAAGGTCGAATTGGTATAAAGTATGTTGAAGGTGAGCCATCAACAAAATATCTATATGACACAATAGCTTTTGATTCTCCACTAGAAAAAGAAAATATCTTAAGTCCTGATATAGATGAAATCGTTGTGTATGGAAAGATACCAAAAAATAGTATATGTATTCCAACTACAACAGGGAGTTCCTATAGTCCTGATTTTATGTATGTTGTAAAAAAAGTAAACGGCGAAAAATCTGTTAATATAATTGTGGAAACTAAAGATGTAGAAAATAAAACAGAACTTCGTGGAACTGAAAAAGTCAAAATTGAATGTGCTAAAGCCTTTTTTGCACAATTGAAAATAGATGGTTACGAAGTTAAATTTTATACTCAAATAAATAACAAAAAAGTTAAAGAAATTATATGCGATGCCTTACAGTAATCTTTAAATACAAAATAAGTTGCCCATTATCTAAGTGGTAGCTAAACAAATATGTATGGTACCAAAAAGGAACCAAAACAAAAAATTACTATAAATAATTCAATAGCACAGATTATAACTATATGGAATTCTAAAAACTCTGTAATATAGACTTATCAAGCATTACAGGTACTTATCAGTATTAAAAGGCACTGGATAAAAATTAGTCGTGACAACTGGAAATCGTGTGAGGTTTAACCGCCTCCGAGAGTTCGAATCTCTCTCTCTCCGCCACGGCGCTTGTGTTTTCTGCGGAAAACACAAGCGTTTTTTTTTGTATAAAAAAAACGCGAAGCGCCCTACGGGTTAGACCAGTCTCACCGTAGTCCCCTCTGGCCTCCCGGCGGGGTAAAAAGGGGAAGGGATAAGATTCCCAGCGCTGCAGGTAAGCAGGAAATTGCTTTATAATGAGACCTGAACAGGTTTTTATATTGAGCGTAGGAGCCTGGCACCGTACGTGCAGCGAGCGGTGGGCGACGTCATTAGCATGCGAAGCATGTGGGAATCTCTCTCTACCAAAAGGAGGGGCTTTGGGAATTATCAAATTAACGGTAATTCATTTCATTGTAATTTTCTAACATTCTTCTAACACTAGGTTTACTTCTTGCAAATCAAATATTAGATCGCTGTAAATAACTCATTAATTTTATTTGCTGTATTCTTTTTCATATCAGTATCAGTATAGGTATAAATGTTAACTGTATTGAAATAACGCTATGACCTAGCCAAATTTGAATTTCTTTTAAGCTAAGACTATTTTTGATTAAAAAGCTTGCTGTACTATGTCTGAGGTCATGGAATCGAATATGAGGCATAGTATTATTCTTTAAAGTACGTGAAAAAGCATCCCCAAAGGGACGCGCAGCAGCGACATAGGCGCTTGACAGACAGACGCTGGAGCGACCGTCTGACGGGAATTGGGGCAGCAGTAGAGAGTAAGAAAAGACCCCCGGACAGGGTGGTCTTTTTAGTCCGGCACATATTTAGCCACATCCGAAAGCTCGCAATCAAGGATTTTGCAGAGAGTGTTTATCGTATTTGTAGAAACGGATTCATTATTTTGTAATCGCAATAATGTGGAACCACTGATATTTTCATCTTTATCTCTGTACCGGAGTGTATAGGTTGTGGCACCCTTTCTTTTCATAGTTTCCCAAAGTGGAGCATACGAAATCAGTTTTATTCACCCCCTTTACCTTTTCTAAATTATGCCCTATAATGGACATAGATAGTTATGCTCAATATTGGACATAAAATATATTTGAAAGAAATACATTTTAAATTGTATTTAATCCCTACCAAAAGAACCTAAAGAGCAGTTTTAGCGGATAGCGTTCGTGCCATGGGCATTTTATTGATAGGCTTTGCCTACGAGGATAGGGAAAAAACGATAGTGTTAACTTTGTTTTTTATGTTAAAAAACTTTAAACCTTTGATATATAGGTAATACAAACAATAAATGTGTAACTAGTTTACACAAATAAAAAACAAAGGAGAAATGATTATGAGAATCGGTTATGATTATTTACAAGCAACGCCGGAAGAACGGATTATAATGATTTTAATCTTTGTCGGATTGTTGACCGTTGCTGGAATTCTAGCACTCAATGAGAAATGTAATATTATAAAGAAATAACATTTCAAAAAAACTTTTTTCGTTATATTCACGGTCCTATTAGCGATACAGGGAAAGGTTAATGTTTTCTTATGCAGGCTCTTATAGAGTAAGGATGTTCTCAATATTAGTTGAGTAAGACCAAGCGTTCTCTGCGCTAACTACTTGCCACTGCGGAAGGGAGGATAAAGGTATGAGTAAATATATAATCGCCATGTATATCCACCTACCCATGGAGGACGCAAAAACTGATAGCATCAGCATCCTCAACGAAAGGCTTCTATTGGGTCGGCACATCGACACGCTGGAGCAAAATTACTGTATCATCGTCAAGGACTTTTCCCGGTTTGACCAGAACAGCATCGAAACCGGCTATTACATTGAACAGGTATTTCCATTGTTCTGTACCCGGTTTATCTTCGTAAGTGACAACTTTGATACCAACGACTACAAAGAGGACACGGGCGGGATGGCGGTTACCTTCAAATAGCTGATGCACGAGTATTACAGCCTGGATTTATCCCACAAGACTAAAAGCGACAAATATACCAAAATGAAGCGCTGCAAATATATCAGCGAGGTCTGTTGCTATGGCTACAAAAAAGGAACAGATGGCCTGCTGGCCATTGATGGGGAAGCCGCTGTGGCAGTGCACCCGATATTTACACTGGAATCAGAAACTAAGAACGCACAGGAGTTTGTAAGGGCACTGTATGCCGATAAAATCTCCACGCCGGGCGAATACGGGACTCAAAGGGAAAGGGTTTCAATGACATCTCAAGGTGCGGTGGTATCTGGCAGGAGATCATCTGTGCTTCGGATTCTGACCGATGTGCTTTCGCGCAAAGAAGAAAAGAATTTCCTTGATCTTTTTATACGGAATGGAAACAATGTTATGGTTGATTTATATAGGGCCTTTGTGGACTTCTATAAACATATACGTATACCGAACCATATAACTATCACTTCTGATTTTGCCTGATCTATGATTTCAGTCTTATTATTCTCCTGTTTTTTCATATCGAAAGTCCACAACATCGTTATCGTTAACTTCATATAAGCTAATGTTTTCTAGCAAGCTTTCTCCGTTTATGTAACAATTCCAATATTGTCCGTAATCATAAGAAATATCCATGATTGAAACGATAAACTTACCACCCTCACTGTCTTCTGTCTTCATCTTTAGAGCGTCAATATCGCTCATTATTTCAAGCAAATTAGTCTTTTCAGTTTTTATTTTCTCGCTGTAAATAACTTCTTTACTTATATTATAAATACTTAACGTTATTTCAATATCATTGTTTTTTTGTTCTTCGGAAGCATTCGGAGTAACTCGCCCCTCAGTCTGAGAAGTAGTTGATTCACTTATTTTTTCAGGGTTTGATTGTACATTGCTGCAAGCCGTTATGCTAGACAAATTTAAAATTAATACAATTGATAGTAACAAAGATTTGATATTTCTCATGTTGTTTTTCCTCCAATTATTTCAAGTGAACCGATAAATTTTATTTTCAGTCAAGCAGATTCCATTTGATTAAGTCAGATGAATTGGAAATATATTCATTGGTAAGTGGATTCCATTCTATTTCATAAATCACTACTCATTATATCATTCCTATATATATCTTTCTATCCCTATCCTGCCGTATCATGCGCTCCCTGAGTGACTGACTTTCATTTCTTCTTACCATGAAAAAACCTCCAAATTGATGTATTTATTTAACATCAATTTGGAGGTTTAGGTAAATTTGGGATACAAAGTGTTACAGACCTTCTAAAATGTACTTCTCATATGGGTTAACTATTAATTTGAAGGTTTCATCGTTAATTATGTATTTTTTTCCACTCATATGGTCAACAACTTTTTTACCCGACAAATCAAGCTCTATTTCAAAGGGATTTTTACCTCTGTTGAATACAACATATAGTTCCTGGCCCTCAGTAAATCTTTTAAAAACATACACTTCATCACTAGTCAGCACTGTCTTAAAATTACCTCTTCTCAAAGCAGTAAGTGTTTTTCTCAGTAATATCATTTTCTTATAGGTGTCAAACACGCCGGTATTTATGTTATTAAAGTCAATTGTTCTACGGCAGTCAGGATCATTTGCACCTGTCAAACCAGCTTCATCTCCGTAATATACCATTGGAATTCCGATACATGTAATAAGGAAAAACATTGCCAGCTTTAGTTTCTCAACGTCTTCATTACACTCGTATAAAAATCTGCTGGTATCATGAGTATCTATCAAGTTAAGCAGGCAATTTCTCATATTCAGTTTGAATTTGCAAAAATAATTATTTACGTAAGCATCAAATTGCTCTGTTGATATTCTCTCTTTAGCAATATAGTCTATAAGAAATTCCCTCAGTGGATAATTCATGATGGAATCAAATTGATCGCCTTGGGAATAGCTTTCACAGCCATCCCACAATTCACCTACTATAAATAAATTCTCCTTGACCTCCTTTACTGCTCGTCTGAAGTCACGCCAGAAATTGTGATCAATTTCATTTGCAACATCAAGCCTCCAGCCATCAATATCATAGTGTTCTATCCAATACCTTGAGACTTCGAGAAAATACTTTTTTGCATTTTCGTTAGCTGTATTTACCTTGGGCATGGTCTTTTCAGAACCAAAAGTATCATATTTGCCTGAGCTGTTAAACACATACCAATCAAAGTATTTTGAGTTATTTTTACTACGGAGAATATCTTCGAAAGCAAAAAAGTGATCGCTGGTATGATTAAAGACAGCGTCAAGAATTACCTTAATTCCTCGGTCATGGCATTTGTTCACCAATTCACGAAAAATTCTTCCGTCTCCAAAAGTTGAATCTATTTTGTAGTAATCCTTAATGTCATATTTATGACTGCTATCAGATTCAAAAATTGGTGTAAGGTATAAGCAGTTAATCCCCAGCTCAGTCAAATAATCCAGCTTTTCAATAATTCCTTTCAGATTACCACCATATATCTCAGTACCTTTCGGCAGCCTGTACCAATTAGCATCAATGTCCTGTTTATTGAATCTGTCGACAAAAATTTGATACACTATCATATCCTGCCAGGAATCATCTTTCTTATATAAATCCCCCCTGCAAATATAGGCGAATAAGTAGAAACGGTTTCTCTCCGAAGGGGGCTGTTTTAAAAACAAATCCTGTGATAAGTATTCCTCTGTATCGCCGTCAATAAGCTTAAAGTAGTAACAAATCCTGTTGAAGCCGGGCTTTATAATAATTTCATAATATTCGTACAGGTCATCTGAAAAGGTAAATGACATCTCTTTTTCAAAAATAGTGATTTCCGGAACAGGTTGGTATCTGTCTCCGTAACAAAGAATAACTTTATCCAGATCATTTTTTCCTGTCCTAAGCTTTATTACCAAGCTATTTTCATCAAGTGCATAACAGTATGAGCTGTCACTCTTGTGGTATATTGCTTCTTTTAGCATAGCTACCTCCATTGTAAATATGTAATATATGTACTGTCAGTTTATATAACTCTAAATTTGAATTGAAGCAGGGAACAATTCAAAATTTTACTTGCCTCCGCCTATATGTAAGCCTGAAACTATTGAACGCTGCAAAATAAGGAATACAATCATAATTGGTAGGGCAACAATTAATGATCCAGCACAGAACAGGGGCCAGTTCATACTATAATCTCCTGCATTCTGTATTGACCAAAGAAATACGGGAAGAGTGAACATTTTTTTATCTGTGGTAAAGGACATGGCCATTATGTATTCATTCCAGGTATTCATAAATGCAAACAGTGTCGTAACTGCTATTGCAGGTTTTGAAAGAGGAAATAGAATTTTTGTAAGAATCTGCAGGCTGCTGGCTCCATCTATAAAAGCCGCCTCCTCTATTTCATAAGGTAAGGTGTCAAAATAGCCCTTTAGATTCCAGATAACAAATATTAGTTGCCCGCCGCAATTAACCAGTACAAGCCCAAGTAAACTATTCATCAGGCTAAGCGCAGATAGCACTTTAAACAAAGCAACTATACTCAGAATACTGGGAAAAGCATTTAGAAGCAGAAACATCGTTAAGATACTCTTTCTTCCGTAAAATCTGAATCTGGAGTATGCATATGCCGCTACCATCCCCAGCATCAGACTTATACAAGTTGTTGATATGGCAACAACACTGCTATTTTTCAAGCATCTCAGAAATGAATTTGGGGTTGAAAAAAACAGTTTTTGATAATTTTCAAAGGTAATTTTCTTTGGAATAATACCTACTAAGGTTGAGGATAGAGTTCCGGTTGTATCTATAGAAGTTGTAATTATCCAAAGTAGGGGAAGCAGTGACATGATTATGGCAATAATCAATATAATATATGCACATGTCAGTTTTATTAACTTTATTGAGTGATTTATCGATTTAGGTCTACCTGTTTTAAGATTTATTTTCTGCATTGTGGACATTTTAACCTCCTAAGCCAGTTTAGTGGCTTTGAGCCGCATAGCGACCATATATCCTCGACTATATTTAAACACTCCCATATACCCTATAAGGCAAATCAGGAGGTTATTTGGCCATGTATGTTTTCAAAGTATTAGCCCATTGTTTTAATCAATAAATAAAAATACTTTAAATATGTCATACGGCCATTAATTTACAGATAAGCTTGGACAACAAACAAGAGTGAGATCCTTCGAACTAATACAACTCCTTGTCTGCCTTTGACATTTTCATGTTAGTTAAAGTAAGTACCAGTAAGATCAGAAAGATTACAACTGAAAAAGTTGCGCTAATAGAATGATTCCTGCTGTTAAAGGCATAGTTATAAGCGTAGGTCAATGCTACATCTGTTTTACCTGCAAGTCCACCGGTCATAAGGTAGATAATGTCAAACTGCTTGAAAGTAACAAAAGCAGTAAAAATCATGGCTGGCATTATTACAGGCTTTATCAGTGGAAATGTGATAAATCTAAATCTGGAAAGCCCTGAAGCTCCATCAATTTCGGCGGCTTCATACATGGTTTTGTCAATGCTCTGCAGAGCACCTGAGCAAACAAGCATGAGGAAGGGAGTTGCCAGCCATACATTTGTAACAATGCATGCCACCATTGCAAAAAATGGATCTGTCAACCAGTAAATTTTGGGAATCCCGACAGAATGCAGAATAGCGTTAACTATGCCAAAATCATAATTAAACATACCTTTCCAGACTAAAGCTGATATATAGCCAGGTATTGCCCATGGAATAATTAACAACGTCCTCATTATTCCTCTTCCCTTAAGTTCTTCGATATTCAATAACATAGCCAGGCCAAGTCCGATTAACAACTGAAGCGCTAAATTGATAACTGTCCAGACCACTGTTCGTAGTAGTACCACATAAAATTGCGCATCCAGACCTGCCAAAACCCTGATATAATTGTCAATTCCGATAAAATCGAAGTTTTTCCAATGATAAATATTTAAATTTGTAAATGAGATATATATACAATATAAAATGGGATATATTACTGCACCGAATATCAATATTAACGCCGGTCCACTATATAAGTATGGTATATGCTTTTTTTGATTATCCCGCATCTTAACCTCCATGTCCTCAATGTACCAAATGAATTGCCATTTAAGCTATATCAAATGCTTATTTTATGTTTTCCTGAAGTTGGTAAAAATATAATAAGACAGTAGCGATAGGGGGGATGACCCCCCTTGCTACGCTGTTGTTATTTCATATTGTTAATAGCTGCTACTGCCGCAGCCTGATGCTTTTTCAATGTTTCAGCAGCATCCTTCTTAAGTACAACTCCATCCTGAAGAGTTTGTCTCCACGGTTCCCATAATACACCCAATTCAGCCAGATTTGGTGTAGCAACACCAACTTCCACCTGCTTCTTAAATGCCAGCATATCGGCATTAGAGCTAACCTGGCTGTCTTCGTAAGCCTTGTTATTAGCTACTATGTACCCGCCGGAAATTGCCAGAGCCTTAGCCACTTTTTCTGAAGCAAAATGCTGCATTGCCAATACAGCAGCATCCTTTTCCGTACAATCTTTTGACAGTAGCATACCTTGCATGCTGAATAAAGGAGCTGCCGGTTTGTTGCTACATGACATAATCGGGAGACTTGCTATACCATAATCAATCTTCTTTTCCTTGATTTTAGCCAGTTCCCAAGGTCCACTGATTATCATTGCAGCTTTCTCATCAAGGAACAACTTTGTAGACAACTGGTGGTCCAGATCTTTCGGGAAGTATTGAGATAGATCCTGAAGGAATTTTAATGCATTAAGGTTTTCCGGGCTATCAATAGTTGGCTCACCCTTATCATTTAGAAAACTTCCACCTGCTCCATAGAAAAAAGCCGAGTTGAAATAGCTGTCAAAGGGAGGAAACACCACAGCATATTTTCCATCTTTCGCAAAGTCTGCTCCAAGTTTTAAAAGATCATCTGTTGTTTTTGGGGGTTCTTTTACCATAGCTTTATTATAAATCAGTGCTACTGTATCAAAATGCGCGGGAAGGCCATACAGCTTATCCTGATAGATGAAGCCCTTAACTGCTGTCTCGACTAAATTTGATACAAGAGCTTTATCAACCTTGTTATCAATACTATCAATTCCATCCATCGTTACAAATTTGCCTACCTGATCATTGCCGGATATAAATAAATCTGGTCCATCTCCGCTTTGAATAGCCATATCAAACTTCTTAAATATATCTTCCTGCTTCAAAAAGTTAACCTTGATGCCTGTTTCTTCTGAAAAACCTACAAAAGCTTCCTCAATGGCTTTTTGTACTTCAGGCATATACTGATGCCATACATCTAGCGTAACATCCATTTTCTGCGGTTTACTCTCTGAAGTTTGGCCGTCAGAAGTTTTGCTATCAGTTTGTGACGCAACACTTGATCCGGTTGACGCTGTGTCTCCATCAGATCCGGTGCATGCTGTAAAGCCAAACAGCATAGCAGCAATCATGATAGAGGCAATAATTTTTTTAAAATTCATTTTCTTTCCTCCTTAACCGTTTAAGTATTTATAGTTTAAGGCCGTCATTCGGCCTCAAGCACAATAAATTTGTCTTTATAGAACACTCCATTGACATAATCCAACATTGTATTTACCGCGGTCTCACCTTTTAAGGTATTATTGAAGCTTAATACCTTTATATCTTTAGGAAGTATGCCCGAACATCCGCATATGCCAATTACAACCAGCCTGTTGCTGCTAATATAGTTGGAAACCATACAGCCGATGAATTCATTAATTACAATACAATTTTCAATATGCCTGTTACGTTGCAGAAATTCCTCCAGACCTTGAACTGATTCCATAAAGTACATATGATTCTGCTGTTCAGGATTCATAGTCTGTTTAATGCGTTCTCTAATTTCGTCGTTAAAATAATTGTGTGCTATAAGAAGTGTTTCTGTTCCGGTTAAAAGACTTTTTGCCTTGTTAATTGCTCCTTTAATTCCCGGAACAACTTTCTGAAACAGGCAGTCGTCAATGTAGCTGTCAATCAAAACAATAGGGACTTTGAAATTTCTGGCGATTGTATAAAACAGCTCTTTTCTAAAATCGATTAAAAAAACGCCGTCCAGTTTTCGTTGAAGTATAACATCCATGTTTGGTTTATTTATATTTATAAATGAAATAAGGACATGGTAACCTTCATTAG
The DNA here is from genome assembly GCA_023431385.1 of Bacillota bacterium. Taxonomy (GTDB): domain Bacteria; phylum Bacillota; class Clostridia; order Acetivibrionales; family DSM-1351; genus Ruminiclostridium. The sequence goes on from JAEYWA010000077.1 coordinate 26,328, forward strand.
CCATCTTTTTTTCAATAACATTTATAAGTTCACTATAACAATTAATTTTCCATTCATATCTATTTTCCCAATCATCAGCGACAAGGATACCTATCATTCCAGATTTGCCTTTTGTTAAGGATCTTGCTACCAGATTAGGTACATAACCTAGTTCTTCAGCAATTTTAAAAATATTCTGCTTTGTTATTTCTGCGATAGTTTCCTTCTCATTATTATTTAGTACATAGGATACTGTAGCTACGGATACTCCAGCTTTAGCGGCGATATCTCTTAGTGTTGGCTTCTTCAATTAATGCTCCCCTTTTTTACTTAATCGTTTAAGTTTACTTTAATGATAACATTCTTTTAATTTTGTGTCCATACCCTTTTATTAAATTTGATGACTCCTGACCTACTGTTTCTGTAAATAACATCTAACAAATATTCTTAATAGAGTCATTATTGTTTAACTTGAGACTCTTTGGTGCTTAATATTTAAGCTGCTGCTATGGTTCTGACTGCTGCCTATCAACACTATTCCTGCTATAACGCAGCCTCCTCCTGCAAATTGCTGCAAGCTTGGAACTTCCCCTAAGAGAAAAGCAGATAAAAGCATGGAGGTTAGTGGCATCATGCCGGAAAATGCTGCAGCAAGAACGGCTCCGCAGCGGTTTATACCTCGAAACCAGAAAATGAATGCAAGTGCGGTAACAAATATTCCATACCATATCAATGCCACCCACTCCCTTAACCCCAGCTCCATCAGGTTTTTTACCGGCTGCTCACTTATTGAGGGGAGCAGGCATAGCAACAGGGCTATAACAGTAACAATGAGGGTTTGAACTTGTGGGGGAAGGTTATGACTCTTCACAGAGGCGTACCTTACTGCAAATAACCTTGATAGGATATTAAATGATGACTCGCACGCAGCGGCGCCTAATATCAGCAGGTTACCCAAAAAGTGTTGTCCTGAAAACGCACTGTTGCCTGAAAATATCCCTTGCACCAGCATTATTCCCGCAACAGTGCTTACTATACCTGAGAGCTTTACATGGTTCAGCCCTTCCTTCAAAAATATCAATGCAAAAAGAGCTGTAATGGCGGGGGTAGCTCCGGTTAAGATTCCGGCCTCGCCGCTGCTTGTAAGTTTCAGGCCGTTTAAAAGACACATGCGGAAGAGGAAAATTCCGAAAAGAGCCTGGAGAAACATAAACAGATAATTTTTTGCTGAAATTGTTCTGATAGCCTGAAACAGTTTTTTTCCGCATACAGGAAGAAGTATGAAGAGTGAGAAAAACAGGCTGACGGCTGCTATTGTAAAGGTACCCAGCTTGCCTGAAACTATTCGGGCAGAGACTACACTTGTCCCGGCAAGTGTAAAAGCAAAAAATAAACTAACAGGTCCAATAAATCTATTTAACATACCAAGTCTCCAAACTTTTCTTAATTTGTTTCCAATGATATAATTCTATTTAGAAAGCTGGCATGGTAAAAGTACCAGTATAGCACAATTTATACAGGTCCAGTTGTGGGCTGGATAAAGTGTCAAAGCCAAAGTGTCAAAGCAATTTTGTGGCTTGGGAGGTTAATATGTGGGGAATCGAGATTGATCGTGAGAGTGAACTGCCACTTTGGCGCCAGATCTACAAGCAAATAATAAACAGGATATTAAGTGGGGAGATCAAGTCAAAAGAAGTTATGCCTTCGACCCGCGAAATGGCCAAAAAGCTGAGTGTATCACGTAATACAGTATGTCAGGCATACGATATGCTAATAACTGAAGGCTATATTACGAGTCAGCAGGGAGCACTTACACGGGTTTCTGAGGGATTACATATGGAGGTGATTGCAGAGGCAAAGGAATACCGAAACTCTGCGCCCGCCCAAGTTTATGCTGCCGATTTCAGAACGGGTCGTCCTGACCTGAGATTGTTTCCAAGGTATCTCTGGCAGCAGCTGCTCAATAAGGCAGCAGGGACAATGCCTCTGGAACGCCTTGGTTACACCGGTCCACAGGGTGATCCTGCGCTACTGCAGGAAATATCGGCCTGGCTGTACAGAAGCCGCGGAATCAATGTAGATACTGACAACATTTTTATAACTGCAGGCGCTACTCACGCACTGCATATGATTGCTGAACTTCTAGGCGAAAAGGGACAGAGGATTATTATGGAAGACCCCTGTCATAAGGGAATGCATAAGACCTTTATTCAGAAGGGTATCTCAGTGATTCCGGTTCCAGTAGACCAACAAGGTCTTCAAGTTGAATACCTGTCGAATCAAACGGATGCTTGTGCGATATACGTTACGCCCTCACACCAGTTTCCGTTGGGAGGTATCCTGCCGGCCGGAAGACGTACAAGGCTGATGAAATTTGCATGGGAGAACGATATGTATATAATTGAAGACGATTATGACAGTGAGTTCCGATACTGCGGGGAACCTGTTTCTCCCTTGTTGAGTATGGACCCACAGAGGGTAATATATGTAGGGACCTTCAGTAAAACACTTTTTCCGTCACTGAGAATAGGATATGTTATTCTTCCTCGCAAATTTCATACACAATGGAGAAAAATCCGAACTCATACAGATGTTCAAAACCCATCCTTAGAGCAGGCAGCGCTGGCAGAACTTATGGCCTCACGAAAATTTGACAAACACGTTAAAAGCATGAGAAGGGTTTATAGTCTCAGAAGAGAGCTAATGAGAAATGAACTTCTGGAAAAATTCAAAGACAACCTTACAATTATTGGGGATGAGGCCGGACTACACATGACAGTACAATTTGCTTCAGCAGCACCGTTATTGAGTAGCAGTGATAGCTTCAGAAGTATAAGTAAGGAAAAGGGAGTTAAAATTATACCTGTAGAATATCACTGTATAAAAAAGGGTATTCATGTAGACAAACTCCTTTTAGGCTATGGCCATTTGAATGAACAAGAGATACTAAACGGGATAGACATATTTGAAAGTATTTTTATCTGACTACCTTTTGCCGGATAGTATAGTGAGGGATAAAAGAGTTCGGATATTATAAGTAAATGTCTGAAAACTCAATTTTTATTTTTTCAATTCTGTCCTGCTCCATTACAGCAGCTACTTCTGTAGCTGCGCCATCTATAGTATAAACCGGAAGTTCCACAACAAATTCGCTGCCCGCCCCCAGTTTGCTGTTAACATATATATTACCTTTATGAATATCAATGATGGATTTTGCAATGGAGAGTCCGATACCGCTGCCTTCCGACCGCTTGGTAAAGGACCTGTCAACCTGAACAAGCCTGTCGAAAATAGCTGATTGAAGCTCAGTCGGAATACCTATCCCGGTATCCTTAACCGAAATTGCCACATTTTCATTATGATCGTATATGTTAACTGTTATAGAGCCGCCGGGAGGGGTGAATTTCATAGCGTTGGACAAAAGGTTTAAAATCACTCTCTCAATTTTATCCTGATCGAGGGCAATTACTTTCTCTTCCATTTCAGTATCAAATATCAGGGATATATTTTTATCTTTAACATAATCGGCTACCGATAGGACAATATCTTCAGTTACCTTTACAATGTCCTTGTTTTCCAGGTAAAGATTCATGCTCCCGCAATCAATGGTGTTTATGTCGATGATGTTTGAAACAAGGCGTATTAACCTGTAACAGTTCTGCTTTATGGAAAACATATACTTTTTTATACTGGAGGCCGGAATTTGACTTTGCTCATCCTTCAGCTTGTACTCCAGAAGCTGTTCTGCCGACAATATAACGTTTATAGGGGTTTTAAACTCATGAGAGATGTTGGAAAATAACGAGACTCTGAGCTTTTCAAGCTCAAGACTGGAATTTATTTTAATCAGCTCATCAGTTTGGGATTGAACCTTACATATGAGTTCATTATTAAGTAAATCTATTTCCCTATTTTTATTCTTTATAATTTGCTCATTTACAACGTACTTTCTAAAGGTAGTATAACTGACAATTGAAACCAGTAAACAAATTAAGGTAATTAATAAAGAATTTAATATATGGACGAAGGGTATTGAAGTCGAAACATTCATAATCAGAATGGCTGCTACAAAGGTTATAAAAGAACCGGGAAACATGATGATACTCTGTACAGGAGTGAAAATATATAGTGCCGATAAACAGAACATAACAATCATATAAGCGGATATCTGATCGTACAGGGCATGGGTATTCAGGCTTAATAATTCTGCCCATACTATAATAGAAAAATTAAAAGATAGATTAATATAACGGTAAATATTATTGCTCTCAAACCTAATGCGGTAAAGAGAAAAGTAAATAAAAAGAATAGGCAGGAGTCCCAGGTGCAAGAAAAACACATTTCTTGAGGCAGGAATAAAACACCATGTTTTATTAATGTGCAAGAAATCTGAAAGTACAAGTATACTATTTACAAGTAGTAGAATAAATAATACTTTTTTAATCCTTATAGTATTTCTTTTTAGAATTTGCTCATGTATTTCCATGGAGTACTTATTAAACAAATCCTTAAATACAAGTACATCATTTTCCTGTTTGTATATACTCATAATAGTGTCTCCTTTATAGAAAATTTGAGCACTACTTAAGAGTTCTACATATTAATACAAATTCCTCTACAAATTGTAAATTTATCCAACGATATTATTAACATTATTTACAGCTCGTTGAAGCTCCTGAAAGCCTATTTTATTATCCCACTCACTCAGATAGAATGGAAATTCAAGGAGGCATTCTTTACACTCTAGATATTGACGTGCATCCTTTTGCTCTCTTTTATCATACAAAAAGGGAAGAAACTCTTCCGTATTTTTTAAACCTGGTGCATTTGAATCAATATTATAGGAATATACATATGTTGCTTCATATTTTATAAGAAACTTGTGACTACCACAGTTGGGGCATTGTATAAGATTATTATCATCCATCTAAACTATCCTCTTTTATAAAAATTATAGAAATTATCATGGCCTGAAAATAGAAAAATTATTCAGGCTTTATAACTATAGAATATCAAGCCAGGATTTTTTTCCATAAAATTCATAGCCAGTATATCTATAACTCCGTATGTTTTGCTAATAATAAATTGTATATTGTTGTTTTATAGCATCACTTTTAGCTTTCATTTAATCGTGAGAATATTAATTTCAAGGAGGAGTAATAATGAACAATATTCAAAAAAGATCAGTAGCTTTTATATTGGCAGGAGCATTAACGCTTGGGTTGGCTGCATGTTCAAAGTCAACTCAGAACAATACGGGAACTGCTACTAATACGGGAGCTGCCGGAACATCCAATGTCGGTCAGGGATCCGGGAAACAGGTTGATTTAAGATTCAGTCATATTTGGGGTGGAGCGACAGACCCATTCGCCCCGGCTGCAAAAAAAGTAATTGATGATTATCAGACAGCTAATCCCAATGTAAGAATTACAGTTGATACAAATGAGAACGAAGCCTATAAGACAAAGATTAAGGCAATGGCGGCAGCAAATGAATTGCCTGATCTTTTTTCAACCTGGGGAGGCGGTTTCTCAGCGCCGTTTATAGATTCAAATTCAGCTTTAGTATTGGATAGTTACATTACGCAGGATATAAAGGATAAGTTGGTTAACGGTGCATTTAACAATGTAACCTATAACGGTAAAATTTATGGTGTTCCTTTCTTTCTTTCAGTAGGAGCGTTATTTATTAATACTGAATTATTTGATAAAAACAGTGTCAAAGTTCCTACCACCTATGATGAGCTATTAACAGCTGTTAAAACCTTCAAATCAAAAGGGATTACACCAATGGCTGTATCAGGTAAGGATAAATGGACAATTGCAATGTACTTTGACGTAATGGCTTTAAGAGCGGCGGGCCCCGAAAAAATAGTAAAGACCCTTACAAAACAGGGTTCCTTTAAAGATCCTGAGTTCCTGAACGCCGCAAAGAGATTCAAAGAGCTTATAGACGCAGGTGCATTTTCGAAGGGTGCAGCAGGTATTTCAAATGATGAAGCTGAAGTACCATTCTATGACGGTAAAATCCCAATGATGTTCAAAGGAAGCTGGGCAGCTGGTAAAGCAGATGCAAAGGATTCCAAGGTGGCAGGTAAAATTGGCGTAATATCCTTCCCTGCAATACCCGATGGTAAGGGAAATGCAAAGCAATTCACAGGAGGAGCTGTTGATGCTGTAATGGTTAATGCCAATACAAAGAATAAAGATGAAGCAGTTAAATTTCTGATGTATTTTACTGAAAATTTTGCAAAGGAATCATATATTTCAGGTGCATCAATGCCTGCCTGGAAAGTTCAGGGAGTAGATGAATCAAAATTGCCCGGTACACTTGTTAAAGTTGTTGACCTTACTAAGGATGCTGAAGGCTTCACTATATGGTGGGATACACTCCTTACAGGGAAAGATACTGAAACTTATCTGAATGCGCTGCAGCAATTATTTATGGGCACTAAAACTCCCGAACAGTTTATAGATAGCTTACAGGCAATATACAGCAAATAAAAGCCCCGAAGTTTTGTACTGGCGTCCATTTAAATTCATGATTCTATACTGACTAAAATGGGCGCCAATAAATATTCCACCAAGTATACACCAAATATAAAATCTGATAAGAAAGAAGTGAGTTTTGTGGATAAGGTATTAAGTAATAAGAAAGCCATAATATTTTTCCTTTTTCCGGCCTTGGTTATGTTTATTGCAATTATTATCATACCTATTATAATGTCATTTTACTATAGTTTACAGGAATGGTCCGGCTTTGGTAAAGGTACCTTTATTGGTTTTGCAAACTATAAGGGACTCATTTCTGATTCCATATTCATAAAAGCAGCAGTCAATTCCCTGATATTAGCCATAGCTTCAGTATTTATTCAGCTCCCCATTTCATTATTTTTGGCCCTTGTGTTATCAAAGGGAGTCAGATTTGAAAAAAGCTTTGTTACTATCTATTTTATACCTGTTATTATTTCTACCGTTGTTATCGGTCAACTCTGGATGAAAGTATATAATTACGACTACGGTATATTAAATATAATACTACGTTCATTTGGCTTGGATTCCTGGACACAGGAATGGCTGGGAGACCCCAGGCGAGCATTGGGAGCAACCTTTGTCCCCATACTCTGGCAATATATCGGCTATCATATGCTGCTAATGTATGCAGGAATAAAATCTATTTCCACCGATGTATTTGAAGCCGCAGTAATAGATGGTTCTTCGTGGTGGAACACTTCTTTGAAAATAACAATACCAATGCTGAAGCCTGTACTTAATGTCTCGGTAATATTTGCTGTCACAGGTGCGCTGAAGGTATTTGATCTGGTTTATGTTTTAACAGGCGGAGGGCCTGCCCACGCCAGTGAGGTTATAGGTACTTATATGGTAAGTACCATATTTAAGGGAAATCAATATGGCTACGGCAGTGCTATGGCGATATTTGTTATACTGGAGTGCTTTGTATTATCAATTCTGGTGGGTTTCCTGTTCAGGGAAAGAGAAGGTGAATAAAGATGAGTAGAATTTCAGCAGTAAGCGGTTCAAAACATACAATAGCAAATATACTGATGTATGCGGCCCTCATTTTGGTAGCATTTATACAATTATTTCCGTTATATTGGATGTTTACATTTTCACTAAAGAGTAATTCTGAAATTTTTGGTGGAAATCCTTTAGGACTTCCGAGACAATGGCTCTGGTCTAATTACAGCAATGCATTTCTGGGAGGCAATGTAGGAAATTACTTTATAAACAGTGTTATTGTGACAGCCATAACTATTTTATTAACAGTTATTATGTCTGTCATGGCTTCATATGCCTTGACAAGAATGGTATTTAAAATTAGAAAACAAATGAACTCTTTTTTTATTCTTGGTTTGACAGTTCCTCTGCATTCAGCTTTACTGCCCATATTTATTATGTTAAGAAATTTAAAAATGGTTAATTCCTATTGGGCTCTGATTATACCATATACGGCTTTTGCAATTCCAATGGCAATCCTGATATTTTCGGGCTTCATGTCATCTCTTCCCAGAGAGCTTGAAGAAGCAGCTTGTATAGACGGCTGCAGTATATACAGGATATTCTTCAGCATAATTCTGCCCTTAATGAAACCGGCCATTGCTACAGTAACCATATTTACTTTCCTTCAGGCCTGGAACGAGTTGATGTTTGCAGTTGTTTTTATAAGTGATGTAAAGTATAAGACCTTGACTGTCGGCATTCAGTCGCTGGCCGGTCAATATACCACCGACTGGGGACCCATAGGCGCCGGATTGATGGTAGCAACCATTCCTACACTGATTATCTACGCATTTATGAGCAAGAAGGTTCAGGACAGCCTGGTGGTCGGTGCCGTTAAGGGATAAAATAGACTACTCAGCCTGTTGACAATTTAATGAAGAAAAGCATTATGTAAGAAATATATTTGATTAGTGTCTTTTTTAATTAAACAAGTTTCAAAATTATATTCAAATAAATCAACTTTACTGGTAAAATTATGTTAACAAACTGCTGGATATATTTAACGCAGTTATATTTTAAGAAATAATTGATGAGACTGTTGAAATATTTCCAAATACAATATATCAATCAGACTGTTTGTATGCGAGGACAACTTTGCTAAATGGGGAAGCTCGGTAGAAACGATTGCTGAAAGCATCGGCTTCGTGAGCAACACATTTAGCTAAGTTAGTTCGGGAGTACAATTGTGTAGTACATATTGTATTGATAAATCTTTCAAGAGATTCGAAAAATATACCTTATAAATAAGGAGGCAAATATGGAAGAGAAGCCAAAATACCTTGACAAAACCCTTTCCTTTAGAGAAAGAGCTATTGACCTTGTATCCAGAATGACTCTGGAAGAAAAGGCAGCCCAGCTAAGATATGATGCTCAGGCTGTTGAAAGGCTCGGTGTACCAAGGTATAACTACTGGAATGAAGCACTACATGGAGTAGCAAGAGCTGGGGTAGCAACTGTGTTTCCTCAGGCAATAGGCCTTGCTGCAATTTTTGATGATGAATATCTTGGTAAAATTGCTGATGTTATCGCAACCGAAGGAAGAGCAAAATATAATGAAAGTTCAAAAAAAGATGACCGAGATATATATAAGGGGATAACCTTCTGGTCACCTAATGTAAATATATTCAGAGATCCCAGGTGGGGACGGGGACATGAAACCTATGGAGAAGACCCGTACCTTACTTCGAGACTTGGAGTAGCTTTTGTAAAGGGACTTCAGGGTAACGGAAAGCATTTAAAGGCTGCTGCGTGCGCTAAACATTATGCAGTACACAGCGGACCTGAGGATGACAGACATCACTTTGATGCAGTAGTTTCACAGCAGGATTTGCATGAAACCTATCTCCCTGCCTTTGAGGCACTTGTTAAGGAAGCAAAAGTTGAAGCAGTAATGGGAGCCTATAACAGAACAAACGGAGAACCCTGTAACGGAAGTAAAACCCTATTAGAGGATATTCTCAGAGATGGCTGGGGCTTTGATGGACATGTTGTGTCGGACTGCTGGGCTATAAAGGATTTCCATGAAGGCCACGGAGTTACAAAAACCCCTACCGAATCTGTTGCACTGGCAATAAAGAGCGGCTGCGATCTGAACTGTGGAAACATGTATCTTTTGCTTCTTCTGGCTTTAAAAGAAGGGCTGATAACTGAAGAGGATATTGACCGTTCAGCTGTCAGAGTTTTAACTACCAGAATGAGGCTTGGTATGTTTGATGATGACTGTGAATATAACAACATTCCTTATGAGGTAAATGACAGCAAGGAACATAACGCATTATCTCTTGATGCCTCTAAAAAATCCATGGTGCTCTTGAAGAATGATGGTCTGCTGCCTCTTGATTCAGGAAAAATTAAGAATATAGCAGTTATTGGGCCTAACGCAGCCAGTGATCTGGCATTAATAGCGAATTACAGCGGTACGCCTTCTCACAGCATAACCCTTCTGGACGGAATTAGAAACAGGGTTTCACCAGATACCCGAGTATGGTATGCATTGGGGAGCCATCTCCATATGAACAGGGAAGAGGATCTGGCACTTCCGGGGGATAGAATAAAGGAAGCTGTTTCTGCAGCAGAACGCAGTGATGTGGTGGTATTGTGTCTGGGACTTGACGCTTCAATAGAAGGCGAACAGAACGACCAGGGTACCGTGATACTTGATGCAGGAGGCGATAAGGCTGATCTTAACCTCCCCGAATCACAGAGAAAGCTGCTGGACGCTATTCTTGAGACTGGAAAGCCTGTAATTGTTGCAATGGTTTCAGGAAGTGCCCTCAGCATCGGCGATGCCGCAGAAAAGGCTTCTGCCATTATTCAGTGCTGGTATCCGGGTTCTAAAGGCGGTCAGGCTTTCGCCGAGCTTATTTTCGGAGATTATTCTCCGGCGGGAAGACTGCCTGTAACCTTCTATAAGTCAACGGAGGAACTACCTGCATTTACTGACTATTCCATGGACAACAGAACTTATAAGTTCATGAAAGGAGAGGCTTTATATCCTTTCGGTTTTGGTTTGTCCTACACAACTTTTGAGTATTCAAACCTGTCAGCATCAAGCTCAAGAATCAAGAATGGCGACAGCATAGTTATAAGTGTTAATGTCAAGAATACCGGTACCCGGGATTCCGATGAGGTTGTACAGGTGTATATCAAGGATTTGAAGGCATCGGTAAGGGTTCCTCATCACAGTCTCTGCGGTTTTAAACGGATATATCTTAAGAGCGGAGAGCATAAGACAATTAATTTTGAAATAAACTCAAGAGCAATGACAATTGTCGATGAAGAAGGAAGAAGGTATGTGGAAAATGGCGAGTTTACACTGTTTGTAGGCGGAAGCCAGCCTGATAGGGTCAGCGAAAGACTTCTCGGGAGAAAGCCGTTGGAACTGACTTTTACGGTGGAATAAAGCTTATACCATAGATATGCCCGGACATACTTCAACTTTGTAGAAACCCCGATCGGATGCATTCCAAAGCGTATCCGGTCGGGGTTTGTAATAATTTATGCAATATTCTATAATAAGGTAAAAGGGATTCAATGTAAAGTATAGACAAATAAAGATAAGATATTGCTATTTAACGTTGTTAATTTATGTTGCTGATTGAGTTAATAATATACGTTGCTGCTTTGAAAAATCAAAAATATCAAAGGGGGGCCAAGTCCATGCCATTTCCGCTATATTCGGTTTGTAGGAAATGTAAGGCATGGGCATATATATGGAAATATTTACATCCACAAGAGAAAAACAATGGTATTTATATGAAACTTCTGAAGGCAGGGAAAATACAACACTTGATTTGGATGGAACTATCCACCAGGAGTGGGAGGGTTTTGGAGGGTGCTTTAATGAACTCTCCCAAATTGCATTACTTTCGGTTACTGAACTGGAGCGTAATGAAATTTACGATTTATTATTTTCCAAGAATTCTGACGGGGTACGCTTTGACTTTTGCCGTATCCCCATAGGTGCCAGCGATTATGCCGAAAGCTGGTATTCCCTTAATGAAGTTGAAGGTGACTACGATATGAAGCACTTTTCAATAGAAAGAGACAGAAAATATCTTATACCTTATATTAAGGCAGCCTTGAAACGAAATCCGGAAATGAAGTTCTTTGCCTCACCCTGGAGTCCGCCTACATGGATGAAACATCCCAAAGCCTACAACTATGGTACACTTGTATGGACAGAGAAGAATCTCAGAGCCTATGCACTATATTTTATAAAATTTATTCAGGCGTATGCTCAGGAGGGAATAAAGATATCTCAACTGCACATTCAAAACGAGCCGGTTTCCTCTCAGAAGTTTCCATCATGTATATGGACCGGGGAGCAATTTACAGAATTTATTGTAAAATATTTAGGGCCAATGTTTAAAGAATATAGTATAGATACCAAAATATGGCTGGGAACGCTTAATTGTCCTGAAACTGACGAAAGAGCACCTTATACCAGATATAACAATTATGCAAATCTGGTTCTTCACAATGAAGAAGCAGATAATTACATAGAAGGTGTTAGTTATCAGTGGGCCGGAAAATATGCTGTTCAATTAACTCACGAGTGTTTCCCTGAAAAAAAGCTTGTACAGAGTGAAAATGAATGCGGTGACGGTACAAATACGTGGGAGTATGCAAAATATATTTTCGAGCTTTTTCGTCACTACATAGCAAGTGGAGTTAACGCTTATGTTTACTGGAATATGGTACTCCAGCCTAAAGGTAGAAGTACCTGGGGCTGGGAGCAGAATTCCATGATAACTGTTGAGGGTAAAGCCAAACTTAATTACGAGTATTATATAATGAAGCACTTCTCAAGGTTTATTACACCAGGAGCGAAACGGCTTGGAATAAAAGGACATTTTGCCGGGACTGCAGCGGCATTTAAGAATCCAGACGGAACTATAATACTTGTGGTGCAGAACCCGTTCGATACTGAGAAGACTTTTGTGTTTAACGGACGTTGCATAACCTTGCAGCCTGATTCAATAAATACAGTAATATTTTAGCAGGGAGGATAAATGCCAAATAATAGTGATAAGTCTAAAAAAAGAGTATTTTTAATAATCGGACTATTATTTGCAGCAGTAGTAGTGGCGGTTGTAGCACTGAGCCTTAATTTTGGCATAACGGGTTTGCCGCCGTCAGCTCAGACCGGGACGGGAAACGTTATTGGACACACCACTTCTGCTAATATTGATAGCAATATGGCAGGAGTGACTTCCACGGCTCAAAACAGTATGGACAGTGGTACCGGACAAAGCAGCCAAACCGGCAGAACCTGGGAGAACACTCAGCCCTCGCAGCATGGAAATCAAGACAAAGCCGGAGAAACATCAGAGACACTAAAGCTGCTTAAAAGCATGACCCTTGAGGAAAAAGTCGGACAGCTGGTTATCGTTGGAGTCGACGGTTATAAAAATGATGAACACTCAGAGCTGCTTATTAAAAATTACCATGTCGGCGGATTTATATTGTTTAAAAAGAACATCCAGGATTCGGCGCAATTAACCTACCTGCTCAATTCACTAAAAGCATCAAATGCTTCGGCTAATAAAGTGCCAGTTTTTCTGTCTGTTGACGAGGAAGGCGGCAGAGTGTCAAGACTTCCTGAGGAATTCAAAAAAATTCCTTCTAATAAAGCAATAGGAAAGAAAGACGACAGTACCCTGTCTTACAAGGTTGGTGCTATTTTAGGCAAAGAGCTGTATACATTTGGCTTTAATATGGATTTCGCACCTGTACTTGATATCAACAGCAATCCTAAAAACCCTGTAATAGGCGACAGGTCCTTCGGAAACAAACCGGAGCTTGTAAGCAGGCTGGGAGTAAGAACTATGAAAGGCATACAATCCCAGAACATTATTTCTGTGGTCAAGCATTTTCCGGGACATGGGGACACTTCTGTAGATTCCCATGTGGGACTTCCAAAAGTAAACCATGACCTTGAAAGACTAATGAGCTTTGAATTAGTGCCTTTTAAGGCGGCTTTAGAAAATGGAGCCGACACCGTTATGATAGCCCATATTTTACTTCCGAAGCTGGATTCAAAGAACCCTGCTTCCTTTTCAAAAGCAGTGATAACAGACCTGCTTAGGACAAAAATGAATTATAACGGTGTCGTTATTACAGATGACTTTACAATGGGAGCCATAACTAAAAATTTTGACATTGGTGCTGCGGCAGTAAAGTCGATACAGGCTGGTGGGGATTTAGTATTGGTCTGCCATGGCTTTGATAAGCAGGAAACTGTGATAAAAGCACTGCTTGAAGCCGCCCGCTCAGGGCAGATTAGTGCTGAACGGCTTGAGGAAAGCGTTTACAGGATTCTGGAGCTCAAGAAAAAGTATTCGCTGGCTGATTCGCCTTCTGAGGCTGTTGACCCAAAGAGTATAAATTCTGAAATAGCCCGACTTTTTAAGTAAATAATAAAAACTGCCCATATCTCACTTCGACTTTCTATCCATTTAGTGTGATAAATTATATTAGACTAAATAAAATCCTTTTATTGTAAACCACCATCTGATATAATAACTATGCTATTTATCTTATGTATTCTGTTCAAATCCACACGTTATAAGGGAGGAAAGTAAATGAGTGCCGAAACTACCAAAATATTTATAGCCATGTGTACATATATGGTTTTTGTTATTGGTATAGGAATTTATTTTGCAAAACGTGCAAATGAAAGCAGTGAAAACTATTTTATCGGCGGAAGATCACTTGGTCCATGGGTGGCCGCTATGAGTGCCGAGGCTTCTGATATGAGCGGCTGGCTTCTGATGGGTTTACCGGGAGTAGCTTACTGGTTCGGGTTAAGTGATGCTATCTGGACAGCAATCGGTCTGGCAGCGGGTACATACATAAATTGGTTGATTGTTGCAAAGAGACTTCGCAGATATTCTTCAATTGCTGGAGATTCTATAACTATTCCTGATTACTTCAGCAATAGATTTAAAGAAAAGAATAGCAAGGTAATAATGTCAATCGCCGCAGCTTTTATTCTTGTATTTTTTACAGTATATGCTGCCAGCTGTTTTGTTACTTGCGGTAAGCTTTTCAGCACCTTATTCGGTATTAAGTATCAGTACATGATGATTGCAGGAGCAATCTTCGTAATTGTATATACATTCCTGGGAGGCTTCCTTGCTGAAAGTGTATCCGACTTTATGCAATCCATAGTAATGATTGTTGCTTTGGGTGCTATAGTAATTATTGGAGTATCTGCAGCCGGAGGACCGTCAGTTGTCTATCAGAATATTAAGGAAATACCCGGCTTCTTCGATTTTTTCGGTATAGCTCAGCCGGAAATGGCAGAGGGTGTTCAGAAGGTAACCGGTGGAAAGCCTGTTTTTAGTGATGCAGGTAAATATGGTTTCCTTACAATAATATCTACACTCTCTTGGGGACTGGGATATTTTGGTATGCCACAGGTTTTACTGAGATTTATGGCTATCAGAAAGTCCAGTGAATTAACTCAGTCAAGAAGAATTGCTACAACCTGGTGTCTTATTTCACTTACTGCTGCTGTTGCTGTCGGGTTGATAGGAAGAAGCCTGTATCCTACAGAACTCCTTACCCAGGGTCAGGCAGAGAGCATTTTCATTGTTATGTCGTCAAAGCTGCTCCCTCCATTACTGGCAGGTTTAGCTATGGCGGGTATTCTTGCGGCAACCATAAGTTCATCTGATTCATACTTGCTTATTGCTGCGTCAGCTTTTTCAAAGAATATATTCCAGGGGATTGTTAAAAAGGAAGCTACAGACAAGCAGGTTATGACAGTTACACGTATCACACTGATTACTATTGCCTTGTTTGGTATAATTATAGCTCTTGATGAAAGTAGTGTTATATTTAAAGTTGTATCCTTTGCTTGGGCCGGTTTTGGGGCAACCTTCGGACCTATTATGCTGTTCTCTCTGTTCTGGAAGAGAGTCAACAGAGCGGGAGCTATTGCAGGTATGCTTGCAGGCGGTGGAATGGTATTCATTTGGAAGCTGCTGCTGAAACCACTTGGGGGAGTTTTTGGTATATATGAATTGTTCCCTGCATTTGTTATCTCCTGTATAGCCATTGTAGCAGTTTCACTTTTAACAAAGGCACCATCAGAGGAAATGCAGAAGGAATTCGAACTGGCAAAGACTTTTGAGTGCTAGAATATATTATTTTATGTCAGAAATTATGTAAATAGATGGTAATTAACTTTTTAAAAAGCAGGTTCCTGCAGCTTAAGCTGTGGGAGCCTGCCTTTTGTTTTGGGTGAAGCGGTGAGTAATCTTCTAACAAAACTATTAAATATTACATCAATATTTTAGCAAAAAAAGTCGAGTTAAAACTTTTCTAACTGATATAATTTTAATATATGTATGTGGAGGGGAATAATGGATTATTTTCGCAGGATACAAAATGTATTGGATTATATCGAGGAAAAATTAAAAGAAAAAATAACTATTGAGGAGCTGGCGAGAATATCCTTTTTCTCCAGATTTCATTTTCACAGGATATTTCATGCAGTTGTAGGGGACCCTGTTATGGAGTATATCCGGAAGAGGAGGCTATCTCGTGCTGCACTGGAACTTCTCGGTTCAAACAGAAGGATAACCGATATTGCTTTTGATTATCAGTTTAATACTCATGATGCCTTCACTAGAGCCTTCAAAAGACTTTTTATAATCAGTCCGTATGAATACCGGAAAAAAGGAGCACAGATCACATTATTCGAGAAAATGGATTTAAAGACTCAGAAGGTACTCAATAAGTATCGGGAAAGCAATTTTATTAATCATAGAATAGACATAAAGAGTGATTTTACGGTAGTTGGGCAGGAAATCTTTGTTTCAAGGCAGGAATTTTATGATATGGTGGAGAACCCGGACAGCACAAGAAGCCATAAGTCTGAAGCATTAGCAGAACAGTATTTTAATCATATTAAGAAAACAGTTCCGGATAAGATAAATTCTAATTTAGATATTTGCTACAACTATGACTGTAATGACGGGTACATGAGCATGTCTTGTGTTGAAGTACCGAACCTGGAGAACATCCCAAAGGGAACCGTCGGTAGAGTCATTCCAAGGAATATGTATGCAGTTTTTTCAAAGGAGTTTGCTGTAACCCCAGATAGAATAACTGCCAAGGATATAGAGGATAAAATATGTAAGTACGCCTTTGGAGTCTGGTTTCCGTCTTCGGAATACGAACCTTCTGACGCGTACTCATTTGAAGTATATGACAGCAGCCGCATTGAAGAAGGAGTTACGAAGGTTGAATTTTATATACCTGTTATACTTCGAAAGTCCTAGATGAAGTTAGTAAATAGATAAACTAATATACGAGGTGATTAATTTGAGCTTTTTTAATTACAAGATAAGAGAAGAGGTACTAAGGGAGGCAGTTCATAAATACTCAGATGGAGAATTCGGTTCTCAGCTAATCAGCACTTCAATGAACGGAATTTATTCTGTGCAAAATCAAGAAAGGGACTATATATTAAGGTTTTCACATCCTTTAAAAGCTGAGAGTCAGATAAGAGGAGAGATAGAATTTATTCAGTATTTATACAGCGGAGGTGCTGACGTAGTAAAACCGCTGCTATCGAAAGGGAAAACATTTGTTGAAAAAGGCGGATCAAATAAAAAATTAATTGTTAGTGCCTTTGAAAGAGCAGTGGGAAACGCTGTTGATATAAATAATAAAGATATCTGGAATGATAAGCTCTTTTTTACCTGGGGAAAAACTATTGGTAAAATACACAGATTAACAAAAACGTATATACCGTCAAGTAATGCTTGTAAGCGAAATGCTTGGAATGAGGAGAGTATATGTGTAGAAAACTCGATTTTTAGCCCTGATCTGATTGTATCAGATACCAACCAAGTAGTTTGTAGAAAATGGAAGAAGCTGCTCAGTGAATTAAACAGTTTACCAAAAGATAAGGATTCATATGGATTAGTACATAGTGACTTACATATGTTAAATTTCTTTGTTAACGAGGGAAGAATAACAGTTTTTGATTTTGATGACTGTTGCTATAACTGGTTTTCTTATGATATTGCCGTAGCGTTTTATGACAGCCTTTACGGGATACCTTTCATGGAGAGAAATCTGAGGAAGGAATTTATAAAACGATTCAGTAATAGTTTTTTCGAGGGGTACTTTATGGAAAATAATCTGAGTGACTATTGGATAGATAAAATTCCCCTGTTTATGAAATTCAGAGATTTTTTGCTGTACATGGTATCTATAGCTCATCTCAATATTAACAGCATGGACATAGAAGAAAGGGAGATGTTTAATCACATAAGAATAAACCTGGAAAATGATATACCTTATGTTGATTTTGACCCGACCCATTAAATATGCAGCTTAATAAACCTGGTCTGAATAGTTGTTAAAAAAAGCTTTTACCAGTATGTCTGACTTTGAACAGGAATTCGCATTATAGTTTGAGGAAAAAGGATCGGCAAAACCATGGCTGCCTTCAAGTACCTTTACCATTACCTGTTCTTTTTTTATCGAAGCTGCAAAGCTTATGACATCGAAGGACTCCTCATATGTGGGGAAAAGCAGAAGGGTAGGGCACTGGGGTTTTATACCAGGGTACTCTCTGATACGAGAACCGTAAAACCCTATAACTCCGTCAACATTTCTGTGTTCACTTAAAAGCCATGCCACTGTTGCTCCAATGCTGAAACCATATAAAATAACCTTGTTGCAACCCTCCTTAACCCGGTCAACGTAGGAGAGAACCCGCCGGGCTGCTTCAGTGAAGCCTACATTATGAATAAAATGTTCGTAGGCCTCCTGCCTGCAGTCATATGTAAAGGGTTTTGCCAAACCTGTGAAATCGGGGCATTCGGCGGCAAAACCCATTTGCCGGAACCTTTCGGTAGTAGTTACAATATGTTTATTGATACCATAAATCTCATGAAGCACAATAATTATTGAATTCCGGTTGTTACACTCCAAGGCAGCATATTTTCTTATCACTGTTACATCTCCATATTCTTTGTTTTTTCGGACACCATTACTCATTTTTCGGCGTTTTAAGGGCCCGTGACGAATTTAATATTGCAATAAAGGAGACTCCTACATCGGCAAAAACCGCTTCCCAGAGGTTTGACAGACCAAAGGCTGCCATTATCAATACAAGGGCTTTAATACCTAATGCAAAAACTATATTCTGTTTTACAATTCGCAAAGTCTTTTTTGCAATTGCAATAGCTGTAGTAATTTTAGAAACCTGATCATCCATAATCACAATATCGGCAGCTTCAATTGCCGCATCAGAGCCGAGGCCTCCCATTGCAATTCCTATGTCGGCTCTGGAGAGAACGGGTGCATCATTTATTCCATCCCCGACAAAGACCAGCTTACCTTTGGGAGACTTCTCCCCAATTAGCTTTTCCACTTCACTTACCTTATCACCCGGAAGAAGCTCAGCGTATACTTCATCAAGACCCAACTGCTCTGCTACTGCTTCGCCTACTATTTTAGCATCACCGGTAAGCATTACTACCCTTCTGATATCGTCTGCTTTTAGCTGCTTTATTGTAGAAGCTGAGTCCTCCTTGATTTCATCTGAAATAACAATATAGCCTGCGTATTTAGAGCCTATGGCTACATGAACTGCCGTACCCACTACCTCGACCATATAATAAGATACATCAATGCTCTTCATAAGCTTCGCGTTTCCGGCATAAATCGGATTACCATCAACCACTGCCTTTACCCCATGACCCGGAATTTCCTCCACATCCTTAATCCTTGAATTGTCAATTTCCTTTCCATAAGCTTTTTTCAAAGATTGAGATATTGGATGGTTTGAATAACTTTCGGCCAGTGCCGTTAATTCGACCAGTTCTGCTTCGCTAATATCAACAGGGTGAAGCTCTGTAACCTTGAATGTACCTTTTGTCAAAGTTCCTGTCTTATCGAAAACAACAATTTCCGTATGAGCCAGAGCCTCAAGATAGTTGCCGCCTTTAATAAGAATACCTGACTTTGAAGCTCCGCCGATTCCGCCGAAAAATCCAAGGGGAATGGATATTACAAGAGCACAGGGACAGGAAACAACCAAAAAGTTTAAGGCCCTGTACAACCAGTCATTGAATTCAGCTCCGGGTACCAGCAGAGGTGGGATGACCGCCATTAGTGCTGCAACAATAACAACAACCGGAGTGTAATATCTGGCGAACTTTGTAATAAAGTTCTCAGCCTTGGCTTTCTTACTGCTTGAGTTTTCAACCAGATCAAGAATTTTTGCAACAGTGGATTCACCAAATTCCTTGGTTACCTTAATTGTAAGTAAGCCGTTTATATTGATACACCCGCTTAATATTTCATTGTCTATGGTTACTTCGCGAGGAACGGCTTCGCCGGTCAGAGCAGAGGTATCAACCGTCGAATAGCCCTCAATAACTATTCCGTCGAGAGGAATTTTCTCTCCTGCCTTAACAACTATTATGTCATTAATTTTAACTTCTTCAGGGTCAACAGTTATAAGCTCTCCGTCCTTTTTGAGATTAGCATAATCAGGACGAATATTCATCAGGGCGCCTATCGACTTTCTTGAACGGTCGACAGCATAGTCCTGAAATAGTTCTCCAACCTGATAGAACAGCATAACTGCAACACCTTCGGGATATTCTCCAACAAAAAAAGCTCCGACAGTGGCAATACTCATTAGAAAATTCTCGTCAAAAACCTGTCCGCGGGCAATATTTCTTACTGCCCTGAGAAGGACATCTCCACCAATGATAAAATATGCCGCCAGAAATATTGAAAGCTCCCGGTAACCTGAAACTGGGAGAATTATTGCTGCTAGAAAAAATACAGCACCAATTGAAATTCGGATTATAGTTTTTTTGGTTCTGGACATGTGACCTCCGCCTAAACTCTTAGTTTGCAATAGGGTTCAATTTTTTTTATTATTTTCTGTATTGTGTTGACAGTTTCCTCTGATAGCTCTTCTTCTGCTTCCAAGGTAAGCTTTTGAGTTATAAAGTTTACAGAAGCACTGTTTATTCCTTGGAGTTTGCTTATCTCTCTTTCCATTTTTGAAGCACAGTTTGCACAGCCAAGATCTTCAAGTTTATATATTTTCCTCATAATAACCTCCATAAGCCGTAATAGCAGCTGCAAAACTTATGATACTATTTCCCCTAAATCCGCTTTGGGGCGAATAATTCCTTTGCAGCTATTCTTCAATATGTTCAAAGCCCTGATCAATAATTGTTCTTACATGTGAATCGGCAAGTGAGTAAAACATTGTTTTACCATCTCTTCTGGCCTTAACCAGCTTAGCCTGCTTTAATACCCTTAACTGATGAGATATGGCAGATTGACCCATATTAAGCAGCTGAGCAATATCACAAACACACATCTCTGATTGAAACAGAACGTATAATATTTTTATCCTGGTAGTATCACCAAATATTTTGAATAATTCTGCCAGGTCATATAGCTGAGTTTCTTCCGGCATACTGTTTATTACTTTATTAACTATATCCTGGTGGATACATAGCCAGTCACATTTCTCAACACCTTTTTCTGCTGTCATTTGTTTCCCTCCTGGGTTAATTTCTATTACCTATAGAAGCATTTCATTATCAGTTGAGCGTAATATCATGTGAACAACTGTTCATATATTAAATTATACACCTTATTTTTCCCATGTCAATATACCTTCCAAAATTATCAATAAATTATTAAATATTAAGTAAACAAATATATTCTTGATTAGTCCCAAAATCATTTCTGGTTGCATATTATGCAATAAAAAGTTAATTTTGGAGTGATTTTTTTGACTAAATTTCAAGTCGGAGATGTTGTTACGAGAAGGTCTTATGGAGGAGATCTTCTTTTTAGAGTAGTTAACATAATACCAGATTGTGACGGGTCTGAATGTTATGTTTTACGTGGGCTATCTTCCAGAATAGAGGCGGATTCCAAAGCAGATGACCTGGAAAAACAGGATGCGAGAACAGCATATACAAGAGCATATAGAGAACTTTATCAGGTCAAGAGCAGTATTGAATGTGACGGCCCATACTGCAGAGGTTTCTTTAACAGACTTAGAAAGCGGCCCGGCAGGATTCTTCATATTGATTCGGCTCAGGATTTTATGAACCAGTGTATAGATTTTTACAAACAAGG
>JAEYWA010000083.1 GCA_023431385.1 Bacillota bacterium
GCACACCAATAACCTGAACATCCTTTATGGCTGGCAGAGTATACAAAAACTCCTCAATTTCCTTTGGATAAATGTTTTCTCCGCCTCTGATTATCATATCCTTTATTCTTCCGGTGATTTTGTAATACCCATGTTCATCTCTAACTGCAAGATCACCTGTATGGAGCCAGCCCTCGGCATCTATGGCCTGAGCAGTAGCCTCAGGCATTTTGTAATATCCCTTCATTACATTATAGCCTCTGGCAACAAACTCTCCGGGCACTCCGTCAGGCAGGTCCTTGCCTGTCTCCGGATCAACTATTTTACATTCTATAAACGGAAGTGAACGGCCAACAGTAGCAACTCTACGTTCCAGGCTGTCGCCAATTCTGGTCTGAGTGCAAACGGGTGAAGCTTCTGTCTGCCCATATGGAATAGTAATATCCTTCATGTTCATTTTGTCAACAACAAGCTCCATGTACTTTACAGGGCATGGCGAACCTGACATAATACCGGTTCTAAGAGATGAATAATCAAAGTTGTTAAATTCAGGGTGCTCCAGTATACCAATAAACATGGTGGGTACTCCGTACACGGCTGTACATTTTTCCTTTTCTATTGTCTGCATAACCTTAAGCGGCTGATAATATTCTAGCGGAACCATTGTTGTACCATGAGTTATACATGCCATAATTGCAAGCACCAGTCCAAAACAGTGGAAAAACGGAACCGGAATACACAATTTGTCTTCATGTGTAAAGTGCATACAGTCACCAATACATTTGCCATTATTAATAATGTTGTAATGTGTCAGCATAACTCCTTTTGGAAAGCCTGTAGTTCCTGAAGTATACTGCATATTTATTACCTCTTGACAATCAAGGGAATTGCTTATTGCATATAGTTCTTCATCCGGAATGTCACTGCCCATATCCATTAAATCCTTCCAGCTGAACATTCCGGGATATGTATTTTCACTTGCGCTGATTATGTTCTTCAGGTATGGTAATTTATCACTCTTAAAATTACCGGGTTCAGAGTTCTTAAGTTCAGGGCAGAGTTCATTTAGTATTTGAACATAATTAGAGTCCTTAAAGCCATCTATTAATACCAGGGTACTGGAATCTGACTGCTTGAGAAGGTATTCCAGTTCGAAAATCTTATAGTTGGTATTTACTGTAACAAGTACTGCACCGATTTTAGCTGTGGCAAATAGCGTTATAAGCCACTCCGGTACGTTTGTTGCCCACATAGCCACATGGTCACCCTTTTTAATTCCCATTTTCATAAAGCTTTTTGCAACCTTGTTACATATAGAGTTAAATTCAGAATATGACTTTCTAAATGGACGGTCTGTGTACAAAACGCAATCATGATTGGGATATTTTAATGCCATCTCTTCAAGCATTCCGCCCACAGTTACTTCCAAAAGTTTTTCCATACGAGCACCTCCTAAAAATAAATGTCTAAATGAAATAAAATAAAAACAAATAAAATAAAAAGCTCTTCATCTCACAAATGAGACGAAAAGCATATTCCGCGGTACCACTCAAATTAATTCAATATGTATTTCATATCGAATCCTCTTTAATCAAATAACGGTGATAACCGTTCCGACCTAATTATTCAGCCGGAAAGCTCCCGGGTGAGCTTCAACTAATAAAAAACACTGTCTTTCACCTATAACAGCTCTCTTTAGATTTTCAGCAGTTTACTATTCCCGTTCTCAGCAATTTTTTTATTCGAAATTATAAATATAATACTATGTAAATTGTACCAATGTCAATACATTTATTTGCACTTAAGCTGTTAAACTGAATTCATATAAAATATGGTTATGCTTTTATATTATGCTTAAAGGCGTATATTGCTGCCTGAGTTCTATCATTTACATCAAGCTTTTTAAATATATTTGAAATATGATTTTTAACAGTTTTTTCGCTTATGTAGAGGTTTTTGGCGATTTCCTTGTTTATCATACCTTCAGCTATCAGCTTTAAGACTTCAATTTCTCTGATGGTCAAATTGTTTGTAAAGGTCCTGTCATGCTCATAAAGTGTTACCCTGTTAAATTCCTTAACAAGCTCACTTGTCATGTTGGGCTGAATAAAGGTTTGATCCTGATAAACGCTTCTGATTGCATCTATAAGCACTGAGGACTCAGCATCCTTCAATACATATCCTTCGCAGCCCATCTGTAGTGTTTTAAACAAATACTCTCTGTCTTGATGAAGAGTCAGAACAATTATTTTAAAACATTCGCTGCATTCCTTTAACATCTTTATTGCCTGTAAGCCGTTTAATACCGGCATGTTTATATCCATCAGTATAATATCGGGCTTGAGCGATTTTGCCAGTTCAACAGCTTCCCCCCCATTTGCAGCCTGTGCAACTACACTAATATCTTCCTCAAGTTCAAGTATTGTTTTTAAGCCCTGTCTTACCATTGCATGATCGTCAGCAATGAGCACTTTAATCTTATTCATTAATAAGAGCCTCCCCTTCGTCTATGAGTGGTATATGAATGTTAATTCTTGTTCCTTTCATTTCTTCCGACACTATGCTTAATTCTCCTTCAAGAAGGGCAACTCTCTCCTTCATACTAAATAAACCAAACCCTCCGGACAAATCCGAATTAGCTGCTTTAATTGTTTTTTGGTCAAATCCTACACCATTATCATATATTACAATAATTAGCTTTGTTTCGACTTTCTCTAATATTATGCAGGCGGTCTTTGATTTGGAATGTTTAAGAACATTATTCAAAGCTTCCTGTACAATCCTAAAAACCGTCAGCGAAATAACAGGTTTTATTGCATCATCTATCCCTCTATACTTAAATGTTACATCAATTCCTGTAGTCTCCTTAAAAGAAATAACATATCGTTCCAAGGTTGGCAATAGACCTAAATCATCAAGTGCCATAGGTCTGAGGTTATAGATAATCTTTCGAACCTCTTGCAAACTGTCTCTCATGACTTTTTTTAAATTCTGCAATTCAGACCTGGCATCTGATATATTTTTTTCCATTAATTTTTCGCATATTTCAGCTTTTATTACAGCATTAGAAATTGATTGCGCCGGACCGTCATGGATTTCTCTAGCAACCCTCTTTCTCTCCTCCTCCTGAGCTTCAATTATTCTCAGACCAAGGTATTGTTTTTGCTGAAGATTATCCAACTGCTCACCTACACCCTTTAAATCACTGCTCAAGTATTGAAGTGCAATTCCCACATGACCAATGAGGTTATCAGCTCTCTCAAGTGTCTTGAGAGAATCCTTTAATCTAATTTCAAGATCGTTGCGCCTTCTTATTAAAAAGCTCTCCTGTTCGCGTTTTACGGCAAGCTTGACTCTTAAATCATCAGCGGACTGGTAAGCTTTTGCAAGTTCCTCCTGACTATGTTTTGTAAAATTCCGGTTTACCTCAAGAAGTCTTTTTTTACTGTTTCTCATTTCATGCTCAAGGTTTTCAATATCATTGAGACTTTCAACCACCTGAAGTTTTAATGTTTCTAATTCCTCCTTAAGTCGAATACATTCTTTCCTCGAATTTTCAGCAATTTCGAAAATTTCCTTTTTACCGGAATCAAGGGCTTTTATTGTTTTATTAATTATTTCGTCCATTTGAATAGCATTATGCTTATAATTCGCCATTCTTTCACCTGTTTTCACCTTATAAGATTAATTTTATATTATTAGCAACGGTTTTTCAGTCATCTTTAAAAACATTCTAATTATTATAAAGATATTTTAACTAATATGTAAGCAGCCTACAATAGGGGCCTAAAATTTAATCTGCAGCAATACTATAAATATTCATAAAAAATATCACACGCCAATATCTATGTTACAATATTATTATAAAAATTTCCAGAATTTCTAACATTTATCGAGAACAAAATGAGTTATGCCGTCGACTTGGCTGTACATTTTAATTCATATCTTCAAGCTATCAGAAATTTCCTGAAAAAACTACCAACTGCATGAAACATGATTTTTACGACATGAATCATAGTTTCTGGAATATAATTTTGGTAGGCTTAGTCTTGAGAATAGAAGCATATAGAAAAAGAGGAATGCTCATGCTGCTGGTTGTGGACTGTGCTGACAATATTAACTGCAACTATTTTAACAAGGAGGCCTTCTATTTTCCACTATTAGCTATAACCTAAATTCCCGATGAAAATATCACATAACACAAAATTACATTTTGAGGTTGTGGACGCTTTCTAATATGTTCTCTTCAGTTAGCCCAAAGTTTTCGAGTATCATTCGTTGTTTTTTGGTAATAGGATTCAATAGGGAAGTACCATTTGATAGTTGAACAACCCTGATCTTTGAAAGTTCCTTCATGACCTTTTCAATTGTCAGGTTATTTTTCCTGTTGAATTCTCCAATGATGTTTTCAAGTATAGAACGTAGGATTAAAGAAATAAAGGCAATAAACATCTTCCCATCACTTGTTTCCGTACTGTGGGTTCTTAACCGTTTCATATCGATAGCATTTTTTAAATTGTCAAAGCATTTTTCTACGACATCTTTTCTTCGATATATTTCCAATACCTCGTTGGAT
>JAEYWA010000099.1 GCA_023431385.1 Bacillota bacterium
TAGTGATGTCTTTCAAGCTGACCTCCATGAGCCACATTGTGGCCACAAAATAGTAATGAAAATATATATCCTTTATCGCAATGTGGCGAATAAAGGAGGTTAATTGGCCATGCGCGCTTTCAAAGTACTGCTTTGAATATATCGCGCGGCCATAAATTCTAGATTAGTTTGGAAGACGAGCTTTAGTGATGTCTTTCAAGCTGACCTCCCCAAGGTGAACCTTAACTGCGCGGTTCAAATTCTATTATTAATTTGTAATTTATCATATTTCATTAACCCTTATGATATAATAAATGCAAAAAAAATGCAAATGCAATACTAGTTACCTCCAGCCTTTGTTTTTTTTATAAATGTTTATAAGAAGTTTTTGAACTGCTATTTTACCCTGTTCATAGAGGTATTGCATATTTTCCTGACTAATATCAAAATCCAAAAAAGATATATTTCCAGTATTTATATGGGCTATATTATCTATATTGTAGGAGTTTTTTGGAACACCTGTATCATGTGATGACGCCAGTAATTTTTTTAGCATATTTTCAGCATGCTGCAGTTCTTTAGGTTCTTTTCCCTCTAGCTTGAGCCCTATAATATTTTGCTGAGAACTATCAATGAGCCATACCGGAAAGTTGTCCAGTACCCCTCCGTCTATTATAAAATGCTGTCTTAAGTGATTATTTTCTTTTTTCATCAGTACACAGGGTCTGAAAACAAATGGTACTGAAGTACTCATTCTGACTGCTCTTGCAACCGAAAATTTATCTGGGTCAATGTTATATAAAGCAATATCGTCGGGTAGAACTATTACTTTTCCGGAATTAGCATCAACTGCGGTCATTCTAACCTTATAGCCTCTAGGGTTTACCTTGTCAGCGACTCCTCCTCTGAAATCACTGAAGGTATATATACCTTTATTCGCCATCAACTGTGATACCCACCTTTCCAGTAAATCCCCATCCAAAAAGGCGTTTTCCTGACTAAATGCAATAAGATTACTTAGGAAGTTACCCCTTATCCCCTTAAACTCATCCTTATATCTGTTCAGATTATTCAACTCAGGATAATCCTGCATGTATAGTAAAGCTTCTATATCACTATCAGTGACACTATTCTTTTCCTCCAACAGCTTTTTGACCCTTCTGCTTAAAGTGTTGTTCAAGTATTCACCGCTTCGGATTTTTAAGATGCTGAAATCAAATTCCTTAAGTATTTTTATTAATTCTCTAGAATTATAACCTGCACCTATCAATGCACCAATTAAAGCACCTGCAGATACACCGGCTATATTTCCAAATCTTCTATATCTTCTTTCCAGTTCCTCATAAGCCCCCACAAAAGCTACACCCTTTATTCCTCCACCGCTGAGTACAAGGTTCAATGGATTATTATTAATGCTCATTATTCATAATTCTCCATAAAATTAAATCTTTCTAATGTATATATATTATAGTTATGAATAAATTAGTATATTGTACATCCCTGCTGTTTAATTTTAATTATTTTTTCAAATGTTTTTAAAAAGTGGTTCCAAACTTTTTATACCCATGGTAAAATCTTATGTATACGCGTTTATCTGCTTAGCTGTATCTTCTTTAAGCAGTTATCAAATTTACATAAAAATACATATACAATTTTCGAGGTGCTAAATGGATATATTTTTGCTGATTGGTGTTGTTGTAGGATTAATGTCCGTTGTTGTCGGAATGATTGTAAAAGGTGCCGACATATCAGTTCTTGCAAATCCGGCTGCAGCTATAATAATTATAGTTGGAACAATAGCCGCGGTTATGAATTCTTTTCCTAAGAGGGATTTTTTAAGAATACCAAAGGTTGCCGCTGTTTTATTCAGAGAAAGAAAAGCTGAGAACCCTACTGAAATAATTGAACAAATTGCTGAATTATCGCAAACTGCCAGAAAGGATGGCTTGCTTTCTCTAGAATCTGTCATGCAGAACATTGACAACAAGTTCATGAAAAAAGGTCTTGGTATGGTAATTGATGGAATTGAACAAGAGTACATAACCGAAGTTTTGAATAGTGAAATAGACAGTATGGAAGAAAGACACAGAATTGGAGCAAGTATTTTTTCAACAGCGGGCGGTGCAGCTCCTACCCTGGGCGTATTAGGTGCCGTTATCGGCCTTATTGGAGCCCTTGGAAATCTTAACGACATTGAAAGACTTGGTCACATGATTGCTGCAGCTTTTGTTGCAACACTGTATGGAATTTTCTTCGGGTATGTTATATGCCATCCCTTCTCGTCCAGATTAAAAAGAAAATCCTATGAGGAGATAAATACAATGAGGATTGTCCTCGAGGGGATATTATCAATACAGGCAGGTGAAAATCCCAAGAGTATTATTCTAAAACTATCTGGTATGCTAGAGCCGAAAGAAAGGGCAAAGTTGGAGCAAAAGAGCGAACCGGGAAAGGTGGGCTAGGATATGTCTAAGAAAAAAGTTCACCATGAGGAACACCCGGATGAAACCTGGCTGATACCATACGCAGATATGCTCACCTTGCTGCTGGCACTCTTTATAGTTATGTTTGCAATGAGTAAGCTTGATAATGAGAAAGTGGACAAGTTTAGTGAACAATTTAATATCATTTTCTCAGGAGGGTCAGGAGTACTTGAGAAAAATGGAACTTCTGTTATTCCAATGGATGAAATCCCAACTCTGAAAGAAATTGAAGAGGATAAGATGAATCAGATAAAGGAGAATATTGAAGAGGAGATACGCAGTAACGGATACTCCGACAAAGTAAATGTCACTTTAAACGGTGACGGTCTGGAAATCTCCATACAGGACGTAATTTTATTCAACTCCGGTAAAGCTGACGTAATTGATAATGTTTATCCCATGTTGCTTCATATTTCAGAATTACTAAAAAGTTTGGATAATGATATAAAGGTTGTCGGCCATACTGACAACGTTCCGATTAAAACTCCCCAATTCAGGTCAAATTGGGATCTCAGTGCAATGAGAGCCATAAATGTTATGAATTTCTTTATCGATAATGGTGGAATGAATCCTGAAAGGTTTTCCTTCCAGGGTTATGGTCAATATTCACCGAAGTATGATAACTCAACCGATGAGGGTAAGGCAAAGAACAGAAGAGTTGAAATTGTGCTGGTTCGAAAGTATCCGAATAATAGTGATGATACAGAAAAATCTGACAACGAATAGTTGTCAGATTTTTTATTAATCAATACTTTATTGTAAGGCATTAAGTCTGCTCTTTGCGTATTTAACATATTGAGATTTGGGATATTGTGTAATGAGTTTTTGAAAGGTATCAGCGCCCTTTTGCTTATCTCCCTGCTCAACATAGCTTTTTCCAAGGGTATAGAGTGCTTTGTCACCAAATGTCCAATTATCTCCTAGTTCAAAAACCTTCTCAAGCTTTTCAATGGCTTCTGAATATTTTTTGTTGATAAAAAGAGAATTTCCCATGGTTGTAAGTGCAGAAGCTGCCTTCAGATTAACATTTTTTGTTAAGGTATCATATTTTGCTTTTTGCTCAGCATTAAGTTCATTAACCGGGATTGCATTTAGCTTGTCAGAGGCTTCCAAATATTTACCCTGGCTGTAAAGTGAGGATACTTGAGAAATCTCACCTGAGAGTTTATATTGTCTTAACTCCATGTTTGCTGCATCCAGTTGCGTTTTCAACTCTTTGTTTTCCTGAAGGGTCTTATCAAGACTGTCATTTACTGTTGTATTTGCAGAAGGCTCATTGTCTAACGGAATATCCTTTGAATCCTTCATTGTAAGTATAAAGAACACCAAGGCTGCTGCAAGACAAATTACTCCAAACAAATTAAAGGCCACTGCAAAACCAGGCTTTTTAAACTGATCTCCCAAGGTTTTAAACAGAATTAATTCCGGTTGAACTTCTTCCTGCTTGTAAGCCTCTTTTTTGGGAGTGTGTGTCTCCTTTTTCAGGGTCTTATTTTTTACCTCGGGGGCCTTTTGTTTTACTGTACTGCCTTTAGGCGATTTGGAATTTTTTCTTGAAGAGCCGCTATCTCCACCAGTTACATAGTTAAGATAATCAGCAGCCTTTAATATATTATCTTCACTCTGAACCACCTTGCCAAACAATTCCTGAGCCTTGTCAAGCTGATTTGTGTAAGCATAACAAAGCCCAAGCAAATTTACAGCCTCATAAAAGTCAGGGTTAATTGCAACCACTCTTTTTAATTCAATCATTGCAATATCCTCACTGCCTGTTCGTAAATACTCAATAGCTTTGTTATATGCTTTTATGGAATCAACTATTTTTTCGGGTACATTGTTATCTTGAGAAAATTTTTCAATGTCTATAGGTGTGAAACTTTTTATCTCTTGATTCAAATCCATGAACACCGGCTCCCTTCAAGTAAAAAAATACTATTGCTTTTTAAATATTTCTCGGATCCTCCCTATCATATACAGTGAACCAAATGCGCATACCATGCCGTTCGGACCTGTATTATCCAGAGCTGTTTTTAAGCCATTTTCCAGGTTAATTCCATCGATTACATTTTTAGAATATTTAAACAGTTTCTCAGCCAGCTCACCGGATGGAATTGCTCTAGGATTATCCGGTGTTACGGTAATAATTAGCTTGGCCTTATCTGCTAGCAATTCAACTATATGCTCAAAGTCCTTATCACCGAGAAACCCGACGATAAACACTTTTTCCCAGCCGCTGAAATACTTTTCAAGAGCTGCATTCAATGACTGTCCACCCTCAAAATTATGAGCTCCATCTACAAGCACCATTGGATCATTGCTTATAATTTCTAGTCTTCCGGACCAGACAGTATTTGAAATTCCATTTCTGATATTAGTATTAGCAATTTTATAACCTTTATTAATTAAAACTTCACATGTATCGATAGCAACGGCAGTGTTAAAAAGTTGATGCTCTCCAAGAAGTCTTAACGTAAAATTTTTGTAATCCTTATAATCGAACAATTGTCCCTTAAGACCAAATTCTTTCAATTTAAGGTCTACAAAATTAACTTTATGAATAGCTGCATTCCGAAGGCGGCATTCATTTTCGAAAACCTGCATAACTTCCTTTTTTTGAGGATAAACCACAACAGAACAGTTCTCTTTTATTATGCCGGCCTTTATATAGGCAATCTCCTCAAGAGTTTCACCCAATTTGTCAGTATGATCTAGACTTATTGTTGTAATTACTGCTACTTCGGGCGAATCAATAACATTTGTTGAATCATACCTTCCCCCGAGACCAACCTCTAATACCACAAGATCGCATTTACAACGGTAGAAATATTCAAAAGCAGTTGCTGTAATAATCTCAAATTCAGTAGGATGTTCTAATCCCATTTCCAACAGTTGTTCAATTTTGGTTTTCACAAAAGTAATTATATCAGCTAATTCATCCGGCCTAATCTCAGAATTGTCTATCTTTATTCTTTCTGTAAACCTTTGTATATATGGAGAAGTAAAAACACCTGTTTTATATCCTGAATCAATTAAAATATTACTTATTAGTGAAGTTGTGGACCCTTTACCGTTGGTACCTGTTACATGAACGAACTTTAATTTATTCTGTGGATTCCCCATTAGTCTCAAAAGTCCTGTAATTCTTTCCAAACCAAGCTTACTTCCGAATTTGAGGGTTCCATGTATGTAGTCTATTGCTTCCTGGTAATTCATGGCGTACCGTTTCCTCCAATTAGCAAAAAGAGTCAAGCCTTCGGCTTTCCATGACATACAAATTAACAATATCAGTTTTTTCCAATACAGTCAATTGTAAAATACTATCACTCATCAGACTCTTTAAGTATTATTCAGACTCTTTAAGTATTATTAAGGTTCTATTTATTAGTAGTTCCATTTTTCTATTTTAACAGCGAGTTAATTTCATCTTTGGTCAAATGTACAGACTTTATTCCCATACTGGTTAACTTAACATTATCAAAAATAACCATTCTGGAAATTTCAAGCTTCTCTTCCTCATCAAGATCAACAAATGCTTGCAGGTTGTCCATCAAAGTATCCAATGGTAGGTAATATCTTATACCGAACTGAGGCAGTATTTTCTTAAATGCTTCATCACACCATATTTCATGGGGAATTAATGCATAAATTTCGAAACCATGGACGTATCTTCCTTCCAATGAAAATGACAGAATCCTCCGCTTTTCATTCTCAATTATCTTTTTTTTAATAAATTGTATTCCAAAGTTCTTAAGCTTTTCGGTAAACATTCCAGCCAAACTCTCCCTATCATGAACCTCTAAAGATAGTAAGGAGCTGTTTAACTCAAGGTATAGGAATGTTTTTGCCTTTAGTGCTGAAATAATTTGATAACTTATCTCAGCGTTCTCAATTTTTCTACCGGAATATGCGAGAGAAAAACTAAAAAAATCTGAATTCTTTTTGTTTGACATATCTGTAAGCTTAACTTTTATATGCTTATCTATCAGTTTTGCCCCCTTTATTTAGCTGTAATAAACGACTGATTCCATTATATACTTACAATAAATACTTGTGAATAGTATGGGCTTTTTTATTGGTAGTTATTGAGGTGTGCAGTGAATTTCGGATATATGCTCTATATACTAAAAAGCCGATCAAAAGAAAATCTATTCTCTGATCGGCTTAAAAAACTCATTAACTTTTTAATCCCCATCTACGCGCATGGCGTGTACAGAAATAGTTATGAAAAGACATGTAATGGCTTTTCTAGTGCGAAAAATATAGATGTAGCGCAGAACTTATGTTTCGCGCTTTTCACACTATTTACCAAGTCTCGCCTCAAGCTGTTTTTTCTGTTCCTCAAAGCCAGGTTTACCCAACAATGCGAACATGTTATTCTTATATGCTTCAACTCCCGGTTGATCAAAGGGATTAACAGCCAAAAGATATCCGCTGATGCCACAGGCTTTTTCGAAGAAATATACAAGATTTCCGAAATAGTATTCATTTAATTCAGGTACGCTAATGACAAAATTCGGAACTCCTCCGTCTGTGTGAGCCAGCAAGGTTCCTTCAAAGGCCTTGTTGTTAACAAAGTCCATATCCTTGCCTGCCAGGAAGTTCAAGCCGTCAATATTGTCCTTGTCTTCCTTGATGGTAATGTTCTTTTTAGCCTTTCCAACGTGAATTACCGTTTCAAAAAGGTTTCTCAGACCGTCCTGAATATACTGACCCATTGAGTGTAAATCAGTTGTAAAGTCAACACCTGCCGGGAATATACCCTTCTGGTCCTTTCCTTCACTTTCTCCGTAAAGCTGTTTCCACCACTCGGTAAAGAAGTGAAGAGAAGGCTCATAGTTAACCATTATTTCTATGGTTTTGTTTTTATTATACAAGGCATTTCTCGCTGCAGCATATCTATAGCAGTCATTATTTTGAAAGTCAACATTACTGTAGAGCTTGCAGGCATCCGCAGCACCTTGCATTATTTTATCTATATCAGCTCCGCATACAGCAATTGGCAAAAGACCAACTGCAGTTAAAACCGAAAATCTGCCGCCCACATCATCAGGTATAACAAATGACTCATAACCTTCTTCGTCAGCAAGTTTTTTAAGTGCTCCTCTTGCTTTGTCTGTAGTAGCATAAATTCTCTTACGAGCCTCCTGCTTACCGTATTTGTTTTCCAGGTATTCCTTAAAAATTCTGAAAGCAACGGCAGGTTCCGTTGTTGTTCCTGATTTGGAAATAACATTTACAGACACTTCCTTGCCTTCAATAAGTTCCAATAAATCGGTTACATAAGTTGAGCTTATATTATTTCCTACAAAATAAATCTCCGGAGTTTTTCGCTTGCTCTTTGGAAGCATGTTGTAGAAGGAGTGTGAAAGCATTTCTATAGCTGCTCTTGCACCAAGATAGGACCCACCTATTCCTATAACTATCAGTACATCTGAATCTGCCTTAATTTTTTCAGCCGATTTCTTAATTCTGGCAAATTCCTCCTTATCATAATTTATAGGAAGATCCACCCACCCTAAAAAGTCATTGCCTGGGCCAGTTTTGTTGTGAAGCATTTCATGTGCCAGTTTGACATAGCCTTCGAAGTAGTTAATCTCGTATTCGCTCAAAAAGCTTTCAGCCTTTGAGCTGTCAAATGTTATCTTTTCCATTTAATTGCCCTCCCGTATCGTAATTCCATTATTTTTTCAATTTTGATATTTCTACCTTGGAAAAAATTTATCCTAAATAGTATATCAAATGAAAGTTCTAATTAAAAGTTCTAATGCAATTTTATTACATTTGTAAAAGTACTTTATCATGCTTATTATTTAAATTTCTTTCAACCTTAACCAGTATACGAAAAAATTACATGGTGTCAAAATACTCAATTGTAGCAAAATAATAGCAGGAACAATCTATAAACATTAGTTTATGAAGGTTTCAAGGTAAAAGTAACCCTAATTAATATTAACGAAAAAAGGAGAATTATTATGTCAAGACCAAAGACACCACTTGTTGAAGATAGCAGAGCGGCTTTAAACAAATTTAAGATGGAGTGTGCTGCAGAAATAGGCCGAACTCAATTTACCAAAGAAAACAATGACCATTACAAAGGCGATTTGACAGCTAAACAGAATGGTTCTGAGGGCGGTCCTATCGGCGGCCAGATGACAAAAAGAATGGTTGAATTTTATGAAAACAGCATAAAAAACAAACAGTAAACCATCCTGCTATATTAAATGCCGGACATACTGGTTAACAAAAGGGGACTGCTACATTTGGAATAATTATATTCGCTAATGCAGTAGTCACCTTTTTGTATTCTATTTATTTACCATTACCGTAGTGCATAGCCCTTTGTACCCATATATTCAATAAGCTTATTGGCAAAAGCATTTATATCATCACTTGAAAGAGTTTTCTCGGTAGATCCGATTATAAATCTGAAGGTCATACTCTTCTTACCTTCAGGGAGTCCCTTACCTGTGTAAATGGTAACAAAATTAAAGCTGCTAAGCAATTCGGACTTGAAACCATCAATATCCTCCTTTACCCTGTCATAAGATATACTGTTGTCTACGAGGAAACTGTAGTCCAGTGTTACCTCAGGGAATTTTGAAGGCTCCTTATACTTTATTACCTCAGGATTTATTGCCTGAAGTACATCTCTGTTTATTTCAAGTACTGCAATATTTAATTTCTTTGCAATATTCTTCTTAATCATTGGGTGTACCACACTGATATAACCCATTTGATTTCCATTGGAGATGATATCTACAGACTTCATAGGATGTACCCAGTTATAATGACTCGTACATGCGGCAAAATCAAGATTTACATTTTTTATAGTTTTAGCTATAAATGTAATTATCCCCTTCAAATCATAGAACAGTTCATCCTCACTTTTGATTTTGCTGGCAGCCAGGATACATAAATTCTTATGCTGTTCACATTTGTCTTTTGGTGATGCTGCCTTGAAAACACTGCCTATTTCAAACAAGGAGAAGTCATCATAACCCTTTTCGTTCTTTTCAGCAAACACAAGCATTCCGGGCACCATACTGTCTCTGAGTGTATTTGCATCCTGAGCCTGTGGATTAAGGACCTTCACCTGACCATTTGTTTCCAGGCCCATCCTGCTGTTAAAGGTATTGTCATACCAGATATAGCTGTTAACTTCACTGGCTCCAAACCTTTCCGAAAGCAGCTCTTTAACCTTGTGGTCGGTAAGCCTTTCCTCATTGTATTGAAGCGGTTTTAAAGGTACATCCAGAGTTTGCGGTTGGATATTATCATAACCGAATATTCTGGTAATTTCTTCTATAATATCAACCTTCATAGTAACATCCTTTGTTGCTCTGAAGGTCGGAACCTTGATTTTAAAGGTATCCCCCTCCACGTCCACCTTGAAATCCAGGGATCTTAGAATATCAACCATTCTTTCCAGTGTCAGAGTATTTCCGATATATCTGTCTATATATGGCTTTGTGATAGTAATATCGATTGGTTCAAGTTTCGTACAGTATACATCTGTTAAAGCAGATGCAAACTGAATATCAGGCTGCATCTCCTTCAAAAGCTTTACAAACCTCTGTATGGCAGTAACAGTCATATTAGGGTCGATCATTTTTTCATAACGTGCACTTGCTTCGGTACGAAGACCCATCTTTGTGGAGCTCTTTCTTGTAGAAGAACCTTCAAAGTTTGCCGACTCCAGTAATATTGATGTTGTATCTTCCAATACCTCAGAATTTTCACCGCCCATGATACCTGCGATTGCTACGGGTTTTTCCCTGTTGCAGATCAGTAATACATCTTCCGGCAGTTTTCTTTCAGTTCCGTCAAGTGTTTTAAACAGAGTCTGTTCCTTTGTTGATCTGACAACTATACCACTTTCGACCTGTCTGCTGTCAAATGCGTGCATTGGCTGACCCATTTCAAGCATGAGGTAGTTTGTCAGGTCAACCAGTGGAGAAATCGGTCTCATTCCGCAGTAGAAGAGTCGTACCTTCATGTTTAATGGGGTCTCCAGTTTCCTGACTCCGTCAATTTTAAGTCCTGAATATCTCAGGCACTTTTCAGTGTCCTCAACTGCTATATCAAGTTCCGTCTTGTTCTCAGCAGCCGTCAAATCGTCTAATTTCATAGGCTTCAGTTCTCTGCCGTATATAGCAGCGATTTCACGGGCAATTCCGTAATGTCCCCACAAATCAGGTCTGTTTGTAAGTGATTTATTATCTATTTCTATAATAACATCATCTATATCTATAATCGATTTGATGTCTGTTCCGGGCGCATAGTCCCCATCAAGTATTAAAAGCCCGCTGTGATCATCGTTTATTCCAAGCTCCTTCGCTGAACAAAGCATTCCAAAGCTCTCAACACCAACAAGTTTCACCTTGCCAAGTTTCGGCATATTCTTTACTGAACCGCCTATTTTAGCCAAAGGAACAAGAATACCCTCGGTAACATTTGGTGCGCCGCAAACAATCTGTAGTATTCCGTCACCTGAATCTACCTGAGTGATCTTCAGCTTTTTTGATTCAGGATGAGGCACAACACTCAAAACCTTAGCTACAACAACGTTTTGTATATCCTGTCCTACAAAATCCACCTCTTCCACTTCTGCTGTGGACATGGTAAATCTGTACCAAAGCTCTTTTATATCAATTCCGTTCAAATCAACATAATCTTTCAACCAATTTAGTGATATTTTCAACTTACTTCCCTCCTATCTAACTGAAAATTGTTCCATAGCTCTCAAATCGCCTGAGTTAAGAACACGGATATCACTTATTCCATATTTCATCATTGCAAGTCTTGTCAGACCCAAACCAAAGGCAAAGCCTGTGTATTCCTCAGGGTCTATGCCGCCGTAACGCAATACGTTGGGGTGTACCATTCCGCATGGGAGAAGCTCAATCCAGCCGGAGTGCTTACAGGTCGGGCAGCCCTTTCCGCCACATATCATACAATTCAAATCAAGCTCAAAACCAGGCTCAACGAATGGGAAAAATCCAGGTCTGAGTCTTATTTTAACATCTCTGTTAAACACTTCAGACAGTAATAACTTCATTACATATATAAGGTTTGCAATGGATACATTTTTATCTATCATCATCCCTTCCAGCTGGAAGAAGGTGTTTTCATGAGATGCATCAGTACTCTCATTTCTGAAACATCTTCCGGGAGCTATTACTTTTAAAGGAGCTCCATATTTCTGCATTGCTCTTACCTGACAGGGTGAAGTATGTGTTCTGAGCAAAGAACCGTTTTCAAGCCAGTAGGTATCCTGCATATCTCTTGCCGGATGGTGTTTGGGTATATTTAAAGCTTCAAAGTTAAAAAATTCCTCTTCAGCTTCGGGACCATCTACTATATTAAAGCCCATTCCTGTAAATATTCTTTCGATTTCCTTCTGAACAATTGTAACAGGATGAAGTGAACCAACCTTAAACTGAGTTCCGGGTAAGGAGATATCAAAGCTGGAACCGCTGCTCAGGGATTTCTTTACATCATTTGCACTGAGCTCCTTGAATTTTGCCTCCAAGAAATCTGTCAATTCATTCTTTAACTCATTGGCCTCCTGACCAAATTGTTTTCTTTCTTCAATGGCCATGTTTTTGAGATCCTTGAGCATTTCGGTCAATTCACCCTTTTTACCCAGAAATCTTACTCTGAGTTCTTCTACCTCTGCGCTGCTTGAAGCCTCTTTTATTTTTGCCAGAGCAGCGTCTCTCAATATACTGATTTTTTCAATCACGTTTATTTCTCCTTTCATAAAAATCATTTAACTCTATCATCAATAAGCATAAATAAAGCCTCCATCCCAAAAGGGACGAAGGCATTCTTCGCGGTACCACCCAGCTTTAATAAAGAGTGTGCTTGCACTCTCCAAACTCATTATGATATAACGGTCTCACCGGCAGCTCCTACTTATAACGCATTCAAGAATCGGTTCAGAGCCACAGCTCCGGAGGGAACTTGGGCAAGCAGTTTGTTAAAGGCACTTGCAGCCAAGTCAATAATAATCGGCAGAAATCAAAACCGCTATTGACTTTGTGATGCCTTCTCTCTGTAACATCCTAACCAGCTTACTTTTCTCCATCATAGCCTTTGGTTATTCTAGCTAATTTCCTTCATGCTATTATAACAAGATAGAAATAAATATTCAAGGGCGATTTTGTAAAACTGGAGTCAGTAAAATCAGTAGTTTGGTGTAGGCAGATTGGGAATCAAGTTAATTGGTTACATCAGCATGCTCAATGTTTCTGATGGACAAATAAGCAATTAATATACCAATCAAAGCTAAGGAGACCGGAATAATAACTATTGAGCCAAGATTAACATTACCAATGTTGCCATATATAAAAGATGATATTAGTACAGCGGACAAAATTGTAGTTGGTACGGATTTTTTTCTCATTCCAAAATATAGAGGAATTAAGCTTATACCTGCTGCTGAAATACCTTGGAATACAAACCCTAAACAACTACGTATAATTATCTCGGTAGTGAGTTCTTCTGTAATAAGGTGAAAGTATGAATTCAATAATAAAAAAACACTGCCTAATATCAGGTCTGCCAAAATTATAGAAAGATATGAAAAAATAACTACTATTAATAGTTTGGATATCATAAGTTTTTGTCTATTAATCGGATACATAAACATGAGAGTTATTGTTTTATTCCTATATTCATCGATAACCAACCTTGATAGAATAACCGCCGAAAAGATTGTAAAGGTTACAGCTGACAAAGTTTGAATTAACTTAACAATATTATCATATTGCAGCACCAATTCTTCACCATTTAGTTTCACATCCAGCAATTCTGGATCATATGGGGCGTAAAATACCATTGATACAATGGAAATAAGTATTAGCATTGTAATTGAATAACTAACTAAGTATTTTTTAAAGTTATACTTTCTAAATTCTAGTCGAATCAGGTTAAGCACTTATACCACCTCCATTGAGCAATTTCAGGAAGTAATCTTCCAAAGAACTATTTTTACTACTTATAGATTCTACAGCAATATTATTCCGAACAAGTTCACTTAATAAATTACTTTTAGTCTGCTTCATATCATAGATTCTGATGGTGTTGTTATCTATAACTCTGAAATTAACGATATTCAAATCATTAAGCGCAGAAGCTGCTTTCTTACAATCCTCCACTACCAATTCCAAATACTCCAGATTACTTTCTTTTACACTATCCATTGAAACCTCTTTTATAAGTATTCCATTATTAATTACACCTATCGTATCAGCTATCTGCTCTATTTCTCCTAAAATATGGCTTGAAACAAGGATTGTTATCCTATACTCCTGGCAAAGACATTTAAATAGCTTTCTCATCTCTTTTATACCTATCGGATCGAGACCGTTAATAGGTTCATCAAGAATCAGTAGTTCAGGCTTAGTGGTAATGGCTCTGGCAATTCCGAGTCTCTGTTTCATACCAAGAGAAAAATCTTTGACAGCCTTACTGTCGATACCTCTCAAATTAACAAACTCCAGTGCTTCATCTATAGCTTTCTTATTATGATATCCCATATATTCACAGTGAAGCTCAAGATTTTCTCGAGCAGTCAATTTGTCATAGAATCTAGGATATTCTATTATTGAGCCAATTCTCTTAAGAAATTCATAGGAGGTATCAGTTAGCTTCTCTCCAAATATTTCGATTTCTCCACAAGTAGGCTTGATTAAGTTTGCTATCATCTTCATTACTGTTGTTTTACCTGCTCCATTAGGACCGAGAAAGCCGTATATCTCGCCCTTATTAATATGAATGTTTACATCTGAGACTACTGGTTTACTATCATAAGCTTTTGTCAAATTGTAGGTCTTTAATATATATGTCATGCTGTTCTCCCTTCATTATTGTATTACATTATAATAATAAACAATGAAATTCTCTTTTTTCTTACCCAATTCTTACAAATTTATTAAGATAAAGACAATTTTAATTTAACGATAAACTCAGTTTTTTCATATGGCTGACTTTTAAGCGTAATTTCTCCTCCAAGTTTTTCAACTAGCCTTTTAGTAATTGTCAAGCCCAGTCCGCTTCCCTGAAAGAGTTTATTTCTTGAGTCCTCGAGGGTGTACATTCTTTCAAATACCTTCTCTTTATGTATGTCTGCAATTCCCTTTCCTCTATCCCATACCTTCATAAATACATAGTGCTCATCTTTTTCAAGGGTCAAGCCGATGACCTTGCCAGAACTTCCATATTTTATTGAATTTGTTATAAGATTATTTAAAATTCTATCTAAAGCTTCTTCATTGGCAAGAGCATAAATATTTTCATCAGGTATTTCAATAGCCACCTCGTTTCCTGTGGAAGCAAGTATATCGTAAAATGAAAGTATATTCTTCCGGCATATTTCATTTATATTTAATCTGGTTATTGGTATTTCCTTATCTCCAGACTCTAGTTTAGCTAAATCAAAGAACTTATTTATCAGATCAAGAATTTCTTGTGTTTTTGAGTAAATCCTGGAGAGTACCTGTTCCTTTTCCTCTTCTTTCATGTTATCAAATATTCTGATAGTCTCAAGATATCCTAATATAACTGTTAATGGAGTTTTTAAATCATGGGATATGTTTGAAAGCATTTTTCTCATAGAAATCTCAGTTTTATTGAAGTGGACATGCTTTTTCTGATTATTTTCCAGTAAATTATTAATCTGTTCAAGGAGGCTACGTAGTTGGGCGTCTCCAGTAAACACCAGAATCTTGTCACCGGTATTGTCCTCCATCATACTTTTTATTTTATATGTAATGTAATCCAAATTTCTGCTTCTGGATCTTGCGGTGTTATGTTGAATTTATTACTAAAAGCAGCATAATCACTATAGCTAAAAAAATACTCATATTCGTACCCTTCGTATTCGATACTAATGTACCTTCCGACCTTTATCTGCTATTCGCCCAGTCTATAGCCAATCCCCCATAAGGTTTTAATATACTTTGGCTTTGAAGCATCATCCTCGATTTTTTCTCTCAATCTCCTCATATGAACGTTAATAATATTCTCATC
The DNA here is from genome assembly GCA_023431385.1 of Bacillota bacterium. GTDB lineage: Bacteria > Bacillota > Clostridia > Acetivibrionales > DSM-1351 > Ruminiclostridium. The sequence goes on from JAEYWA010000099.1 coordinate 15,498, forward strand.
TCCAAAATAGTTATCATTCCACACAATGCTGTAAATTTGAGCCTTTGTGAAAACTCTGTTTGGATTTATTACAAATAACTTCAGAATATCAAATTCTTTAGAAGTAAGCTTAATAAATTCATCATTCTTTGTTACCGAATGATTATCCGGATCAATAATAAGGTCTTGAAAGTTAATAATATTAGCTTTTCTCTCACTATCACTTTTAGAATACTTGGTAGATCGCCTTATAGCGGCCTTTACTCTGGCGGAAAATTCGATCAATGAAAATGGTTTGGCTATATAGTCATCTGCCCCCAATCCTAATCCAACGGCTTTATCCACATCACTATCCTTTGCAGACATAATCATTATGGGAACTGAACTCTTTTCCCGAATTAAGCGCATTACCTCTATTCCATCGAGCTTTGGCATCATAATATCAAGAATAACAAAATCAAAGTTTTCTTTCTCAAATTTTTTGATTCCCTCCTCACCTTCAAGAGCAATTTCAACCAAATATCCCTCTCTCTCTCAAGATAATTCTTTACCATATCACTTATGGAAATATCGTCCTCTACAAGCAGTATTTTATACATAACCTTACCTCAATACTCCTCTATATATGATCTTATAACTATGTAAAATCATACCATAATAAAAAATAGTTAACAAACTAAGTTTTTACTCATTCAAAATATTTGATGGCGATTCTTCATCATCCTCTGCAAAAGTTTCACCTTGAGGCAAATACAAAACAAAAGCTGGAATAACCCCTTTATTTTAGGCCATTCCAGCTACATTTTTACAGTGATGATTAGCTACCACATTGTTATATATTTTATATTCTATAAACTGTATTTGTATATTTCATATATTGAGTTAATTGTCTTCTAAAACTAGAGAAGCTTTCTTTTTAATTAACCATTTATATTAGGTCTTGAATATTAGGTCTTGAATATTAGGTCTTGAATTTCGATACCAGTGAATTTAATTCGTTTACCAGATGTTTTAGTCTTTCACTTGAGTTGGATATCTCTTCAAGTGATGCTGTCTGCTCTTCAACTGAAGCTGAAATTTGCTGAGTACTCGCAGCATTTTGCACTGAAATAGCGGCAAGACTTTGCATAATTTCAAGTATTCTAATCTTGTTCTGCTCCATTTCAGCACTTAAGTTATTCATTTGAGAAACTCTCTCAACTGACATATTAATTGCATTAGCTATATCTCTGTATTTAGTATCTGTTGCTTTTACACTTTGTCCTTGTTGTTCTATGATTGAAATAACCTGCTTCATTGTTTGGACAGCTTCATTAGAATTCTGTTGAAGTTCTTTTACAGTAAGGTCAATTTGCTTTGTTGATTCTCTAGACTGTTCAGCCAGCTTTCTTATTTCATCTGCAACAACTGAAAAGCCCTTTCCGTGTTCACCTGCTCTAGCGGCCTCAATTGCAGCGTTTAAAGCAAGCAGATTTGTCTGTTCAGCAATTGAAGCTATTACTGCACTTGCCTCGCCGATTTTTACTGAACTTTCGTTAGTTTTAATTATTCCATCATAAATAATTCTGGTTGCAGAATCTGTTTGTATTGTTTTTTCAGTTAGATCAGATACTTCTTCAAGTCCATCATGAATCAATTCAACCACTGCATCAGAAGACTTATTCAGCTCTCTGAGAAGACTTAAATCTTTTTCAAGTATGTTTCCTAGAGATTGAACGATATCGGCCCCATTTTGGGTCATATCTGATTGTTCATTAGCACCTCTTGAAATTTCCTCAATTACCCGCGCAGTTTCCTCAGATGCAACAGCAGTCTGTTCAGTAACATCACTTAAAGTATTTGCTGAGTTACTTACATCTGCGGCTGACAGGTTTACCTTGTTTATAAAAAATCTCAGATTATCCACCAGCGACTGAAACGATTTACTAAGCACTCCTATTTCATCCTTTTGGCTTAATAGTTTTTCCGGTAGGTTTGCACTAACGTCCAGATTACCCACAAGCTTAGCATAAGAAGTAACCTGGCTTATCGGCTTGGATATGGAGTGACCAATCACATATGTTATAACGATTACAAATAAAATTGATATCAATGACACAATGGAAATCATAACTTTATAGCTTTCAAGCGCGCTAAGTATTACACTTTCACGTTCCGAAACTATAATAGACCAACCTGTTTCTTCTATTGGTATAAAAGCAGCATATCTTTTTTCTTTATTAAAGCTATAGCTTTCATTCCCCGAGTTCTTTCCAATTACCTTTGAAACCACACCTGCAAATTCTTTGGCATCGGCATTTTTTTTCGAATCCTCAATAGGGTTATAAGCTTCATATATATAATTTGTGTCAATATGAGAAATAATTGCACCTTCGCTATTCACCAAAATTGCATAGCCGGTATCACTAAATTGGCTATCCTTTGCAAAATTTGATAAGAAATCTCCATTCAATTGACCAACCAAGACTTTTGTTACTTTACCGTTTACTGTTATGGGAACTGCAACTACAAGAACAAGCTTAGATTCCTCCCCCTCAACCACACTAATAAGTGGGTCTGACATGTTGGCTTCACCATTTACTGCCTTTTGGAAATAATCTCTTTTGCTGATATCCGCCGTTTTTCCGTTATAAAGCGTTGCAATTCCATTAAGGTCGCTTATAATAATCATGTTATACTTAAGACGGGCAGCTTCCTTTTTTAATTTTTCAGTGGTACCAGCCTGGTCATCAAAATCGAGAATTGATGCAATTGTAGACATTTCTCTGATTTGTCCATCTACAAATGAATCAATAAGTTTTGACATGTCCTGGGTCCTATTTGATAATTGATTTTGGGCCGAATTCATTAATAGGTTGGAGACATTAAAATAATTGAACATTGATGAGGCAAGAAAAAATACTACGACTAAAGATGAATAATAAACAATAAGTTTCTGTTTGATACTTTTCATAGGTGTTATCCTTTCAGTATTAAGAAATTAATCGGACATTATGTAACAAACATTACCACCTGTAAAACATGATGAAAAAATATTTTACTGATCATTATTATTTTAATAGTATATTATGTCAACAGCTATTGCAATCTTTTTTGTAAAATTTATAGCAATGTTTTGGGGAAATGTAGTAAAATTAAATGACATTTTCATACAAAAAGGTGTTAAGATTAACAGAGCACATATTTCCTATTCCAACAGCATCACTCTGATGCTAGACGAGAAATCGGAAAGAGTTGAGGATATAGATACACTACGGAGGTTACTGATTGTAGACAATGTATTTAAATAGCTTTGTCGATTACAGATACATATTATGTTAGGGGGTCACAACATGGACAACAACAGCTTTATAGAACTGAAAAACAGACTGGCTGCTTTGCCGGTGCTACAGGAACGGATGAAAAGTTTGACAGGAAGATTGTACCAGGCGGAAGATGATGTAAAAAGTCTTCTGAGAAAGTATCAGACCGAAGCATTGGATGTAGACACCCTGCAAAAGGATTCTCTGTCAAATACAATATTAAAGCTAGTCAGAATGCACGAGGGTAAGGTTAATAAGGAAACTGAAGAAATGCTCTCAGCCAAGCTGGAATATGACAAGGCTGTGGAAAGAGTAAAACAACTGACACAGGAAAGAACGGAGCTTGCCAATAAAATCAGTCAATTGAATTCTGACAAAAAGCTATTCGATTCAGAGTATTCTGCCAGGGAGAATTATATAAAAAGCAATGTAAGTGCTCAGGCTTTTTCTGTCTATACTGAACTTGAAAATCAGCAGCGACATACCAGTCAGCAGCTTATTGAGACAGAGGAGGCACTGACCGCTGCCAGACGAGTCATAGCTATGGCCTCCAGTGCTGTTAAACATCTGGATAGTGCGGAGGATTGGGCTACCTTTGACGTATGGAGTCGAGGTGGTATCATCAGTCATATGGCAAAATACGAACATATTGACGACGCACAGGCCCACTTGAATCGTTTAGGCTCACTTATAAAGGATTTTGAAAATGAGTTGAGGGATGTAAATATGCTGGACGTATGTGAATATACAGGTATAGACTCAACAACAAGAGCTGTTGACTTTTGGTTTGACAACATATTTACCGATTTAAATGTCCGTGATAAAATCCGGGAAGATTTATACCTCATAAGGAAGCTAATTGGACAGGTGGAAACTATAGAGAGCAGACTAGAGAATAGTAAAGCAAAAGTTAATTGTATTCTGTCAGAACTTGAAGTCAAAAAAAATAAGCTGGTAATGAACCTTGAAGCTCAAGGCGACTTAAGAACTTGAATTTCAACCTGTTTTTCCATAGTGATTATGTATTAGTGAATTTCCGTTAGTGATTTTCCATTAGTGATTTTCTAATAGTAACTTAGGAGATAGTATGTTAACTAATCTGCAAAGCAGCTATAGAATCAAAAAGAAAGGCTTTTTATGTACAAAATAGTTTTGGTTTTTATAATAAATTTTTTAATTACAATGATTGGTACTCTTGCCTATTCTGTAAGAATTGTGGGAATAAGAACAGGCAAAATTGCTATTTCCTCGGCACTGTTTAACGCTGTTTCTTTATTTTCAAGGGCTGCCGGCGTTTTTCAGCTCCCTCTGCTCACAAAATATGTAGCAGAGTATAAAAACCAGCATAACCTGGTTTTTATATTTTATTTGCTTATTCTGGATGTAGTATTGGCAAGCCTCGCAGGAGCCGCACTTTTACCTACCTTTCAGAGGATTTTCACAAAAGGTGTTGAAGCCTTCTCTATTAACAAGTCGGTTTTCAGACTTATGCTTCACAGTTTTTCAAAATCAGGCGTGACCTATATTAAAAACTCTGTAGCCATACCAAGTAAAGCCAATATAAAAGGTGTCAATTTTAGAAGTCTTCCATTTAAATTATTAATTTTTAATACACTCACTGTGGCTCTGCTTACAGCCGGAATTTTTTCACCAGTTTACGCCGGAGCTCTTGAACCTGAGCTTAATGGAACCTGTATAACTCTGGTGTCAGTATTAACAGGGCTGGCTACAATTCTGTCAACTCTATTTATTGACCCCCATCTCTCCATACTTACAGATGAGGTTATCGAAGGGAAATATAACGTTGCTGATTACAGAGGGTGTGTTATTGGAATGGTTGGCAGCAAAATAGTCGGATCAGCCTTAACCTTTGCTATTTTTATACCGGCTGCGCACCTTATTGTCTTTATTGCTAAAATACTATAAGCCTTTATAAATTTGAAATACTATAATTTGTAACCAAAATATGTATCACAAATATAACACTCCAGCATATTATGTTAACAAATCATGTTTTGGGGGTATGAGCAGTGTATTATTTTCAGGACACTTATCCTGCAATTTACAGGGCTGTATACAGCATTACTATTAATACACAAGCACATACACTAACTTTATTTAGAGATAATAAGGTCTACAAAACATACAAAGTTGCTGTAGGAAAACCATCAACCCCCACCCCCAAGGGTACTTTCAAAATAGTCAATAGGGCAATAAATCCGGGAGGTCCGTTCGGTGCCAGATGGTTGGGTCTGAACGCTCCCAATGGAGATTATGGAATTCACGGGACTAATAACCCTTCTTCTATTGGAAAAAATGTCTCAAATGGCTGTATTCGCATGTACAACAACCAGGTAATAGAGCTGAGTAATTTAGTGCAGATAGGTACAATAGTTAAAATAGTTTAAAATGATATGATATCTAAATTCATTTAAAAGCTTCTATTGTTTTGATTTGTGTATGTATATCGTAGAAGCTTCAACTTCATCAGCTTTATCGTAAGCTGGCATAATAAAAGCTTTTACTGTATCATTTATATGCAAAACCGTTGTTCCGTCTCCACATATTATTCCTGCATTTTTAACATATATATTGTGGTCTAAAGAATGCTTATCTCTTATTACACAGGAGATATCACTGCCATCCTCTGCTTTTATCATTGAAATGATTGTACCCTCGATTGAAGGCTCTCCATTTTTACTTTGATCGTTCTCGCATATATTTACAACTAATTCTGAAAACCCCTCATCCCCCAGGATAAAATTACCTCCTGAATTATCCTTTGACTTAATCTCAATTTCAAACCATAATCCACTATACTGGTGTTGATCGAGATTTGTTTCATTTATATCCAATGCTGTCAGGTAATCTGCAACAGTAAAGATTTGCTCCTCATTAGTAAGATTTATAGCAAGCGGCGGTGAAATATTATTGGTAGAAATGCTTATCTGCTTTATTTCATTTTTATTAAGTACTATTTTATTACCCTCAATATAATTATTATCTATCTTTGGGCTGCACGCCGAAAAAAGAAGAATTATACATATAAATATAAATATAACTATAAACAACTCCCGTTATCTCCTTCATTACTTAAATAATATTGAGTCTGTTTTCTTTCAATATTGTTTTCACTTAATCCACCTCAATAAAAAAATGATATCGATAATATACTATATCTGGAAGTAAATGAAGTCAATAGAATTTTTGCATACAATTGAAAGCATTAAACACTAAATAAAAGACCAGTAAAAAGGATACACCAGTCCTTTACTGCTCTTCTCCTTGAACTTCTATATATAATGGAGTTTAATTACAATCATTCTATAAGAGTATGTTAACACAACATGTTTTGGGGTACGATATCTTACACATATAGATAATATAGATAATATAGATAATATTCATAAATGTCATACCGATTTTATCAAATGTTATCATATTAAATAAACATATACTGATACTGAGCACACAAATCCGATTCAATTTCTAACCTTAAACTCATTTCATTAAAAAGAAATGCCAATTGCTATTATTAATTGGCATTTCTAAGTAACTTCAAGAACCTATTTCAAAACTATTACTACATGATGCTCAGTCCCGGCATTGAATACGGGAATCTTTTCGGCCACAGCACCGTCAACAATTATTTTCGACACCCCATAGCTTACCTTATCAGGATTTTGAACTTCAATATTATAAATTGCTCCCCTGAACACCCTCATCGCCTTAAAGCCCTGCCAACCTGAGGGTATACAAGGGTCAACAATAAGGTTGTCATAGCCTGCTCTAATTCCAAGTATATATTGTGAGGAGGCAACCATGTTCCACGCCGCAGTACCTGAAAGCCATGAATTTCGGCCGACTCCGAATTGAGGATGCTCCTTGCCTAATATGTTCTGACAGTATACGTATGGTTCTACCTCATATAGCTCCGCATCATCATTTCTTTTTCCCGGAAGTATTTGAGAATAATACTCAAATGCTTTGTCTCCATGACCCAGCATTATTTCAGAAATCATTACCCAAGGGTTTGTATGAAGGAATATTCCACCATTCTCCTTTGTTCCGGGCGGATAGGTTGTTACTCCACCCTTTGTATCATCATACTCGGTGTAAGAAGGATACATTGTAACAATTCCAAATTTAGTATTAAGATATTTATCCACAGCTTCCATACACTTTTTTGCTTTTTCATCATCAGCAACCTGGCCCAGTACCGCCCAGGATTGAGAGTTGATGAATATCTTGCCGAATTTGTTTTCCTTACTGCCCAGCGGCTGTCCGAAGTCATCAAATGCTCGCTTGTACCATTCTCCGTCCCAGCTGCTCTCGTTGATTGCATTTTTCATATCTTCAAACATTTCCTTGTACTTATCACAAAGGTCACGCCTGCCGAGATGCTCGCATAGTTCAATCATTTCCACAGCCGCCCTACAGTACAGCATGGAGGTAAACACACTTTCTGCGACACCCCTTCCAGTATCAAGATTTAAAGTGTCGTTCCAGTCTGCACGACCTGCAAGTGCAATCCTGTTTGGCCCCCGGTTGTTATGAGTGAAGCTCAGAGCCATATCCAGATGCTCCATAACTGTTGCAGAAATGGTCTTGTCATTGTAACATACAGACTGGTTCAGGAACTCGAAATCGCCAGTCTCCTTCAAATATGCGTTAACAGCCATAATGAGCCATAAATGATCATCTGAGTACCAGTCAAACAGTTTGACCGGCGCATCTCCCTGTCCACCTTCCCCTGTTAGCGGGAAGAAAAGGTGGTATGCCCTACCGTCGGAGTATTGGCACTGCAGAAGCTTTATTATAAGAGTCTTTGCTTCCTCAGGAATTGTATGCATTACTCCCAGAGTATCCTGCGCGCTGTCGCGTATACCCATACCTCTCCCAAGTCCAAGCTGATACAGTGATACAAAGCGGGACCAGTTAAAGGTCGTCTTACACTGATATTGATTCCATATGTTAACAAAAAGGTTCATATCCTCATCGGGAGTCTCTACACTCAGCTTACCAGTATAGTTGTTCCAGTACTCCTTCAGTTTAGCAAGAGCGGCTTTTGAGTTTTCAGGGGATAAATAATCCTGTATATCCTTCCTTATGTTATTTCTGTCCTCGGCAAAGCCAAGAATAAATACTATTTCTCTCTCCTCTTTTGGCTGAAGATCCACATCTAAACAGAAGGCGCCTACACCATTCATTCGGTAGGATATGGAATTACTGCAGGCCCCCTGTTCTACAGCCAGAGGGTTGCTTTCAGAACGGTATCTCCCTATAAAGGTTTCGAGATTTGTGTCGTAGCTGCTAACTTTTTCGGCTGTAGCAAAAAATGCTGCATTATCGCTTATGTAATGTGGATAATATGTAATAATTCCGTCTTCAAACCTGCCCTGATTGATCTGCTGTACCCAGTCTACATTTTGCTGGTCCATAATTGCCTGCCAGAAGCAGAACTCAGAATATGCGAAAACCTGAAGCTGCTGAGCTACAGCCCTTGTATTGGAAACCTTCAAGTGCCAGATTTCAAAATCTTTATTGTCAGGGACAAAGTAAGTTACCTCTCCGACAACACCCTGATATTCGCCTGAAAGTACTGTATATCCCATACCATGGCGGCAGCTGTAACTGTCTAGTTTGCGTTGAACAGGCTGAAATCCGGGATTCCAGTATTCTCCTGTCTCCTTATTTCTGATATAAACATACCTGCCAGGTCTGTCCATGGGAATATTATTATAACGATATCGTGTAACACGTCTGTTCTGAGGATCTTTGTGAAAACTATACCCTCCTCCGGTATTTGAAACTATACCTCCGTATTCACCGCTGCCGATATAGTTAATCCACGGTGTAGGCGTATCAGGTCTGGTAATAACGTATTCCCTGTTCTTTCGGTCAAAATACCCGTACCTCATTTTTCCTCCATTCTGCTGCTTAAAGCAACAAAAAATATATGGGAACGTTCCCATTTTTAGTAAAAAAATATGCAAATAATAGATATTAATAAATAGTATTAAATATCATTTGATACTATTATTTATATTACTAATATTGTTTATATAGGCATATATGTTAATTCTATGGAATCTTGAAATATACTCCCCAACCATTACAGATTGGAAATATGTTATAAACTTCACGAGTTTAGATTCCTTCCGGAAGCCTAACAGTTGACGTTCCCTCATAGATCTCGGTTTCAAAGGTCATTAATTTCGGTTCTGAAGACCTATTATCAATTTTGTCAATTATCAACTGAACAGCAGCCTCTGCTACCCTGTCCATAGGCTGCTTCATGGAGGTTAAGCGGATATTGGATGGAATAAATCGCAATACATCGTAGATATTATCAAAACCGACAATTGAAAGGTCCTGTGGCACATTAATTCCCAGTTCAACTGCTTTTTGAATAGCTTCATAGCCCTGCAGATCATTGAAAGCAAATACTGCTGTAGGAGGTTTTTCCAACCAGATAAGCTTTTCAACGGCCGCGGCTCCGCTATTGTCTCCGGCATCGGTAAACACCACATAATCCTGGTTATATAATATACCGGCTGAATTAAGTGCATCAATATATCCGTTCATTCTGTCGGAGGCGGCTCTGTGATTTACATTGCCTGTTATATGGGCTATTTTTTTATGACCTAACCCGACCAAATATTCAACAGCTTTTTTTGCCCCCGAAAAATTATCTATAATAATATTGTTTACGTTAAAGCCGATAAAATGATTCTCAATCAAAACCAACGGAAAATTTATATCGATTACTTTCTGAACAAGCTCTTTATCTCTTATATCACTTCCGAACAAAATCAATCCGTCAGCAGCGCCGCCGGTAAAATACTGTAAATACCGTGCTTTCGCATTTAAATCGTCGTTTGAACTACAGAATATTACGTTGTAGTTGTATTTTGAAGCACATTTTTCCAAAAGGTTGGCTAACTCCAAATAAACCGAGGTGTTGAACTCATTATATACTACTCCAATTACTCCGGCCTTTCGGGATACAAGATTGCGGGCCGCCTGATTCGGGATATAATTCAGCTTTTCTATAGTATCCAGTACTCTCAAACGAGTTTCTTCCTTTACGCCAGGCTGATTATTTATTACTCTGGATACAGTTGTTTTAGATACTCCGGCAGTCCTTGCTATATCATAAATATTAATCATTAGCAACCCCTCCCATATCTCATGTATTCCTGTAATACCGGGAACGTTCCCAAAACTCAATTATATTATATACTAACTTTTTGAGTAAGACAAGCAATTTGAAAGAATTCAAATGAATTACTCTCTGTTTTGTCTTACCAGTTCATATATCATTATCGATGCCGCAATTGAAGCATTTAAAGACTCTGCCCTGCCAGGCATTGGAATTTTCACAAGTTTGTCGGATATTGCAGCAGTCTCCTCACTTATTCCGTTTGCTTCATTTCCTACTATTATTGCGCTCTTAACTGTCAAATCCTCATCATAATAATTATTTTGTCCGTTCAGATGAGAAGCGATGACCTTATAATCCAGGCTTTTTAATTCCTTTATTATATCAGCAGTATCAAGATTCTCAATAATAGGCAGATGAAAAATCGAACCCATGGTTGAACGCAGTACCTTTGGAGAATATACGTCAACACAGCCCTTTGTCATTAGCACTGCAGAAACTCCAGCTGCGTCGGCCGTACGTATAATTGTTCCTACATTTCCGGGGTCCTGGAGACTATCCAATATAACAACAGATTTCCCTGTGCGTATTACTTTGTCCATTTGAACATCAGGTTTTCGTAGTACTGCAAGTACACCCTGAGGCGATTGTGTATCAGAAATATCTCTAAAAAGTTTATCAGGTACATTATATATCTCGGAACACACCTCAGAAAGTTTTGAAATTAACACTTTTCCTCCGTTAAGGCTTTCAAGCTTGTCCGATATTACAACTTTAAAAATACTTTGCCCGTTTTCTACTGCATCATTCACAAATCTTATTCCTTCAACAAAATAGAGGCTCTGGGCATCTCTGTGTTTCTTTTGATGTAAGGCTTTGATTTCCTTAATAGTGCTGTTCTGACTGCTTTGAATATAATTCACTGGTATTTCCCTCCGGAAAGTGTTATTACAACCTCTATCTGTATTTATTATAAAACTCCTTTAACTCACCTTTAATATCCTCAGAAAGATTATGCCACCTGATTCCCTGTACTGCACCTTCCAGGGCATATAATCTGTTTATGCAGGCCGAGTCATCAACACTTTTAATTCTCAGCCAGGCTTCCTTGCTGCCGATGTCAAATAGCTCCTCAAATGTAGTAATTCCAACTTCATTCAGCTGCCGCTCCAACTCTTTACCGATATTTGGTTGTTTCTCTAGTTTGCTCAAAAATGTCACTTCCTTTTTTGTTTTATTTTATTGTTAACGACTCCTTTACCTTCTTAGTCAGCTTTGCCACAACGGTAGAATAGGAGTGATCAATCATTGACCTAATTTCAGAATCCGGTACTACACCGTTAAGATAAATAGTGTTAAAATACGGCTGCTGTGTTGGCGGGCAGTGATATCCGCGTACAACCGTACCGGGGTACTTATTGCGAAATACACTCCCTGTCATCCTGTCACAGTTCAAGGTTATTTTGATATCATCAGGCTTCGGATATATCTGAGCAAAGAGTCTGCCCCCTACCTTTAAGCATATGGGCATTTCTCCGAACGGAAAATCAATGTAGGCACCACTCTTTGATAGACAGTAGTCTATAATTTCATCTGTTATCATTTTGTAACCTCAACCTTTTGTCTTAATCAAAGCTTCATTTTCTAAATTATATTCCACTAATTTCGATGTAATATATTCTTCTTCATCCTTTGAGCAGCCATTAGATATTAAAACTTCCATCTATTATATACCTTTCCGTAGTAAGTTAATAATACTTTCAGAACTCTTTTTTTCTACTTCAATAAAATTCTCCCGCTCACTTATGTTACCCAGATAATGAGCATCTGAGGAATATATTCTTTGTATATCTTTTAAAGTTTTATGCCTTTGAATCAACTCTGCCTCCTCAGCTTTATTCCGTATTTCCACGCAATTTATGAGAATATCCTCAGGCATAACCCCAAAGCTTGATAGGAGGGAATTAGCCTGTCTGTCGATGTGAGCCGGAATTGCCACACCATTTAACCTCTTTTCTACAACCTCAAATATCTGATTAATTGATATCGCTGCAGAGGTTAAAAGTAATCTCTTTTCAATATGAGTTATATCGTCCTGAGCGTTCATAACTAATTGTGTTCCGAAAACTAATTCGTTATTACATATTTCTGGTAAACGGGAATATACCCAGGCCTGCATCTCGTCAGCATATTTCAGCTCAGGAAACAAACATATCACATGAATTTCTTCCGCGGTCTCCACTTCCATGCCCGGAATAACAAGCAAAGGCTTGTTTTCTGCGCAAGCCATGCAGGCCTTAACATTTTCACAGGAATTATGGTCTGTAACAGCTATGACCTCCAAACCCTTTAATATACTCATATTAATTATGTTGTTTGGCGTCATGTCATTATCAGCACAAGGTGATAATGCTGTATGTATATGCAGATCATATGCCAGTTTCAATTATATCACCCGACTCAATAATTCGTTTACTTATTTCAAAGGAGTTCAACGGGGTTCCAATAATATTTACTCCGTTTTCATTTGCCTTCCTGAGTGTCAAATCTTCAATCCCGATATCTTCGGGTATTATAACACAGGCAACCTCAGTCATCAAAGCCACGGCCGGGACATTAACATTTGTCAGTACCGTAATCCATGCATCGCCCTTTTGAGCATGTGACATTACCCAGCTCAGAAGGTCACAAATATATACGTTTTTTACTTCAGCTTCCAGACCAGCAGTATTTTCAGTCAACATTTTTCCGGATATTAGATCAATCAATTTACTAATAATCATTTTCTATCTCCATTCCTATTCGCCGTACCGGTATCCTTATCCATAACCGGAGGTACTCTGCCACCCAGATCCACCATTTCTTCTGCCAGGTCCCGTATTCTTTGCCTCAGCTTAAAAATACAGTCGGTTTCATTTGCAATTTCCCGTACGATATCTTCAGCTAGTGCTCTGCAGTTTGGCGCTCCACAAGCGCCACAGTCCAACCCCGGCAGTTCATCATATATTCTTTCCAGCTTCTCTAGCTTTTCCATCGCTTTCAAAACATCCATATCCAATTTCATAACAGGCTGATATTCAACGTTTGATGTCCATATCAGTTCCTGGAGGTTTTTTGGTGCTATTTTTTCTGTACTGCTTACCGGAGCTTCAAGTATATGTTTCTTTAGGTTGGTTTTGCCAACAAAAACGTTTGTTACTGTCAGAGGTCCCCCAAGACAGCCACCTGCGCAGGACAGTGCTTCCACAAAGTCTACATCTGAAAGTCTGTCACCATCTATTTCATCAAATATTTTTATAACATTATGAATTCCATCAACTGCCAGAACCTTTTCTGTGCCCAGCGCTCCACTTTCTCCGCCTGAATTGGCCCAGTCTATTCCCTCAAAGCCTGCTATTGAATAAGTCGATTCATTGTCTTGATTACTTAGTACCGTAAGAACCTTAACATATACCTCTTTAATCGAAAAGACACCATCCACATAGGAGTTTTGCTTTTCATAGGGAGATTTTACACTTGTAACCTTTCCAGGACAAGGAGAGATAAAAAATACACCTATATCCTCCAATGGGATATTTTTTGTTTCCTGCAACTGCGTTTTTACTATTTTTGCTGCAACCTCCATTGGTGACTCCAGCTTAACAATATTATCAATCAGACTTGGAAACCGGACCTGGATTAGTCTCACAACCCCGGGACAAGCCGACGAAATCATTGGCTTTTTTACAGATTGGTCCAAAAGCAGCTGTCTGGTTGCCTCACTGACTATTTCTGCCGCCCGGGCCACCTCAAATACATGGTCAAACCCGATTTTCTTCAATGCATTTAATATATTGTTTCTTGAATATTTTTTTTCGAATTGTCCATAAAAGGAGGGAGCCGGAATAGCGACCTTGAATTTATAGTCATCAATCATATCGAGCTTGTCGCTTATAGCCGTTTTTGCATAATAAGGACAAACGCGTATACATTCTCCGCAGTCTATACACCTCTCCTTAATTATCTGCGCTTTACCTTTTCTAACCCGGATTGCCTCAGTAGGACACCTTTTAATACAGTTGGTGCAGCCTCTGCACTTGTCTTTGTCTAGATTAACTGAATGGAAGTATTCTTTCATAATGCTCTCCTTCCAAAAGTCTAGAAGAAATAAACAGTTATTGTAACCTTTGTTCCAACATCTACCTTGGTATATATCTTTAGGTCATCTGCATACTTTTTCATGTTGGGAAGTCCCATACCCGCTCCAAAGCCCATTTCTCTAATATTGTCAGAGGCGGTGGAAAACCCTTCGGTCATAGCAAGCTCCAGATTAGGAATTCCAGGACCGTTATCTTCAATATTTATTACAACTTTATCAGTAAATACCTCTACCAATGCTGTACCGCCATTTGCATGTATAACTGCATTTATTTCGGCTTCGTACATGGCAATGGCCGCCTTTTTTATTTTGTCTGATGAAATCCCTATCTGGGCTAACATCTTCTTAACACTGCTGGATGCTTCCCCTGCAGCAATGAAGTCATTGGAGGGTATTTGATACTTATACTTGACAGTACCCATTCCTACCTCCCGGCAGCAGCATTATTTTTCAAACCAGCTTCGTAAAGCCTCCCACAAGCGATGAACATTGTAAGGCTTGTTGACATAAGAACAATATTTTTTTCTTTTGCCAGTTCTATCATATTGTCAAGTGGCTGTTTCCCTCTGACAAAAATAACTGCCTTGATGTCCATCATTTCAGCGGTTCTTATAACCTGGAGATTGATTAGGCCTGTTAATAAAACAACATTTTCAGTTACGTAGGCCATAACATCGCTCATTAGGTCCGAACCGCAGGCTGATGTAACCTCATAATCCAACAGTTCATCTCCTGTTAAAACCTTCGCATTTATTATACCTGAAATATCAAGGAGCTTCATATGCTTCACCTCGTGTTACGTATCAACATAATTTATGTAATCAAGGCTGGCCTTTACCAGCCTTACCAGTTAAAAAAAGCAGCTGCCGCCCACAAATTCCTTCACTATTGAATTATTCGGCACATCTTTTCCGTCAATCGGCACAAAGTAACTTAAAAATTCAATTAATCTCTTAACCTCTGAATATCTTTCATTGTCCGGACCCAGTTGCGTCAAGAGTGGCTCGGCATAAGTTTTTAAGAGACAAAGTTCATAGACCAGAGATGAATTAAACATAATATCTGCATTCTCCTGATATGGGAATATGTTTTTCTCTTCACCTCTTCTTACAGACGGCCACCTGTTTATTGTATTTATTGCAGAGCAACCTCTGAACTGATTATCTCTGACAATTCTTCTGATAATCCTTGTATCTGTTGAGGGTATTCTATTGTGGTCATCAATATTCATTGATGTCAGAGCACTTACATAAATCTTGTATTTGTCCTCAGGTGAAATTGATGCAGTCAACCGGTCATTCAAGCCGTGTATCCCTTCTATAACCAGGATTGTTTTCTTATTCATGACCATTCTTTGTCCAAAAGATTCTCTGCTGCCGGTTTCAAAGTTGTATATGGGTATCTCCACTTCATGACCTTCCAGAAGCGCGGCCAAATGTTTATTAAACAATTCTACATCAATTGCCTCAAGAGCTTCGTAATCATATTCTCCATCCTCATCCTTAGGTGTTTTGTCTCTGTTTACAAAATAGTTATCCAGAGAAATGGTTTTTGGCGTGTAACCGTTTACTCTCAACTGAATGCCCAATCTGTTTGCAAAGGTTGTCTTACCAGATGAAGATGGCCCTGATATAAGTACAATACGTTTTTCCTCTTCATGGTTTGTGATCTTATCAGCTATTTCTGCTATCTTCTTTTCGTGCAGGGCCTCGCTGACCCTTATTAAATCTCCTATTTCGCCAGCCTTGATAATATCATTAAGAGCTCCAACATTTTCAACACCAAGTATTCGAACCCATTTTTTATACTCAATAAATACCTTGAACAGCTTTTTCTGCTCCTCAAAGGTCGGAAGCTCTTCAGGCCTAGCCTTTGATGGAAATTGAATAACCACTCCGGGCTGATGGTATTTCAGGCTGAAGCACTTGATATAGCTGGTATCAGGAACCATGTAGCCATAATAGTAGTCCTCATAGCCCCCGCAGTTATAAACTGTAACATAGGGTTTTTGTCTATACTCCAGAACCTCGTATTTATCCAATCTTCCAGTCTTTTTATATAGCTCTCTCGCGTCCTGGGTAGATATAATCTTTTTTTCAAAGGGTATAGCACTGTTAATTATATCCTTCATTTTTTTCTGAACCGTTTCCACATCAGTCTCTGTGAGCTCTTTGTCTCCTCTGATTTCACAATAAACCCCGTTGCTCATGGGATGGCTGATTACAGCATTTCTGTCTGGAAACAGCTCATTTACTGCCTTAATAAAGATAAAATAAAGACTTCTTCTATAAATCCTCATACCATCTTCATCCGTTAGGTCAATAAATTTTACTTTTGAATCTTCGGAAAGCTCATAGTTCAAATCCTTTATGTCATTATTAACCCGAGCAGCAACAATGGCCGACTTATATGAATCCTTAAAACGTCTGGTCAACTCCAGCAAGGTAGTTTTTTTCTCAATTTCGTACTTATCATTGTTTAATGTAATACAAATTTTGTTGTTCATGTAACTCCCTCCAATTATTAATTTGGTATTTACTGTGGATACTTTTTGCTATTTTTAATACTATACTTAGATAATTGATAAATATTTAAACCTGAAGACTAATAAAATAAAATTAATTATATAGTCTATATTATTAAAGGACTGAATTTCATATGCCAAACTACTATCCGGACAGGGTCATTATATCTGTTTAGCCAAACAGCCTTAATTCCGCAATTTGTAGCCCCGATTATGTCAGATTCCCAAGAGTCTCCAATAAATATTGCTTCCTCCGGCTTTGACTCACCCTTCAATCATTAGCGCTTTTAAACCACACAATCTGCACTGCTTATGGTCAAAAATTGCATCATCCAAATTAAATAGGATTGTTTTAATCATAGTACTCCCAAACAACCTTAAAATATATTATACCATTAATTTCATATATTCTATAATCATGTAATATTTCCTTCAATAAATACAACCAGAGGATATCAATGCGTATAAATTCTGTGTAATCAATTACTATTTGACACCATTATGGCTATAATATAAAATGAATTTTGACTGCTTTAAGGACTTGAAACCGTATTTATATTATTGAGAAGGTTACTGTCCAATTTATTTAGAATTTGCGAGAGGTTAAATCAAATGCCAGATATTAAAGCTGAGATAAAAAAAGAAGTATCACGCAGAAAAACATTTGCAATTATTTCGCACCCTGATGCAGGTAAAACAACCCTGACAGAAAAACTGCTTCTGTATGGGGGGGCAATCAGGCTAGCGGGATCGGTTAAGGCAAGGAAAGCAAATAAGTATGCTGTTTCTGACTGGATGGAAATTGAGAAACAAAGAGGAATTTCTGTTACCTCCAGTGTAATGCAGTTTGAATATAATGATTATTGTATAAATATTCTTGATACTCCCGGCCACCAGGACTTCAGTGAAGATACATACAGGACTTTGGTCGCCGCCGACAGCGCAGTTATGCTTATAGATGGAGCAAAAGGTGTTGAAGCGCAGACCATAAAGTTATTCCATGTATGTAAATTAAGAGGAATTCCCATATTTACCTTCGTTAATAAAATGGACCGTGCCAGTAAAGATCCCTTTGAGCTGATGGAGGAAATCGAAAGGGTACTCGGTATCCGCTCTTATCCTATGAACTGGCCTATCGGTACAGAAGGCGACTTCAAAGGAGTATATAACAGAAAGCTTAAGCAAATTGAGCTATTTGACGGGGGAGAGCACGGTCAGTCACAGGTTTCCTCTACTGTAGGTAAAGTTGAGGATCCCATTTTTGCCGATTTACTGGGCAGCCACTATCACGACAAACTGTGTGAAGACATTGAACTACTGGATATGGCTGGTGATGAGTTTGATAAAAAGATGATCCGCAGTGGTGAATTAACCCCGTTATTTTTCGGAAGCGCTATGACGAATTTTGGTGTTCAGCCGTTTTTAGAAGAGTTCCTTGAACTTGCTCCTTCACCGGGAATAGTTGATACAACCGAGGGTGAAATTGATCCTGAAAGCGACAAATTCTCAGGTTTTATATTTAAGATTCAGGCTAATATGAATCCCACACACAGAGACAGACTCGCTTTCCTCAGAATTTGTTCGGGTAAATTTACAAAAGGAATGGCAGTCAAGCACGTAAACGCCGGGAAGGAGATTCGTTTATCACAGCCTCAGCAGTTTATGGCTCAGGAACGTACTATTGTTGAAGAAGCGTATCCAGGAGATATTATCGGTTTATTTGATCCAGGTATTTTTAATCTTGGTGATACCCTTTATGAGGGAAACGGTAATGTCAGATTTGAGGGTATTCCTATCTTCCCTGCCGAATACTTTGCCAGAGTGACACCAGCCGATACAATGAAAAGAAAGCAGTTTATAAAGGGTATAGATCAGCTCTCTGAGGAGGGTGCCATCCAGGTATTCAAACAGATTGACATTGGTATTGAAGCCTTAATTATAGGTGTTGTAGGTGCACTCCAGTTTGAAGTACTGGAATACAGACTGAAAAACGAGTATGGAGTACAGCTCCGTATTCAAAATCTTCCGTACAGACACGCCCGCTGGATAGAAAATGAGGGTCTTGATCCTAGAAAGTTAAATTTGCCAAGTACAGCAGCAATAGTAGAAGATAAGCTGAGCAGATACGCAATATTATTTGAAAATGAGTGGTCCATAAGAATGGCTGAAGAAAGAAATAAAGATCTTAAATTGATGGATATTGCAACCCAGGATTTTAAGATAAAAAAATACTAACAACGAGTGTTCATGAAATAGTCTATTATGAAATCATATGAATCATTGGTTACCATTCATATATATTATCAGTAGCAGGGATTTGCTCTTTAAGAGCAAATCCCTTTTTGTTTAATATTGTCCTTTTTGAAACTTGTTGTTTTGACCAAAAACAGTTAAAATCGGGCTTATTTAATTGGCTTATTATCATCAAATAAAGACGGATTTTCCTTCAACAGTCCCATGACCCAGTCCGCCATGGGCTTTACTTCGACTACAAAGGAAACGGCATCTCCTATTTTAACTTCCTTAGCAAACCCCATATGTAACATAGGAATGAGTAGTTTATCATAATTTTTTGATACATCACCGAGAGTCGAATAATGACTATAAAAATCGATTTCCCGAACAGTTCCACCTTTGTATAACAGTCGAATTTTCCTTGATTGAGAGTTGATACGGTTAGGAATATTTAGCAACTCTTCAATACTATGAATATATGTGTTGGTCTTAAGCGTGGCTCCCAAAAATAACAACTGTGCTTCCTCATCGTATAGCCCTCCGAAACAACCGTTTCTCGGACAAGGTGTATAAACCTCACTGTCACGCTGAACATAAGCTTGCGCTCTGTTCCCCATAGCTGTCACTGAATGGGTTGGATGCATCGATCGAATAGCCCCTGCTCTTTTCATAAAAAGATTGGGTAGTATGCCTACGCAAGCAGGTTCTGTTCTAGGATCATAGATACCGTTTCGTAAATTATTATCAGACCACGAATGTGTTGGAAATAACAAAAGCCCCTCCTTCATATAGTCGATAAATGCATCTAAAACTGTATCAGCTCCACCTTCTACCATTCCAACTGCTTTCATTGAAGAATGGATGAGCAAGGTTCCGTCTCTTTTTATTCCTGCTCTTTGGATATCTTTTATTAAAGAGTCTTTCGTATGCATATACAATCTTTCTCCTTCTTGGATTTAATAATTGTAGCCTATCTCTGAACCAATTTTGTTTATTAAGAGTATATTAATTCGATTGCGAAAACACGTCAAGAGTATTTTTTAACACTGACTTTATACACCTAACGTAGCCCACAGTATATAGTTGTATCTACATTATAACTTAGCTTTCATTATTTAGGTTTATGATTTGTCGTGAATTTTTTGATTATATGCTTGACAAAAAGTGCAAACCTCTTTATAATAGGTTTTGCGCTTGACGTTGGGATGTAGCCAAGCCGGTAAGGCACCAGACTTTGACTCTGGCATTTCGTTGGTTCGAGTCCAGCCATCCCAGCCATTTGACCCATTAG
>JAEYWA010000107.1 GCA_023431385.1 Bacillota bacterium
GTGGGATTTCCCACTCTTGGCAGTCAAGTCTATTAAACCTCTATCCTTGTGTATTATATCATTATTATTTCAAATTATCAACAATTTATTACCGTTTTTAAACAAAGTCTTAAATTTTTTTGGAAAATCAATTACATCAGTGTTAAAATAAACATAACTGGTTACTTTCAGGCAATCCCTTTAGACAATTATTTCTTTCAAGAATTTCAATAACTGATTTACTTATTTTTGCCTTCGTCCTAAGTTCATCAATAGAAAGGAATTCACCGTCTTTTCTGGCTTCAACGATATTCAGTGCCGCCGCCCCGCCCAGTCCCTGAAGGGCATTAAGAGGTGGTCTTATTCCCCCCTCTTCAATCCGAAACTTCTTAGCCTCAGATAAATAAAGGTCAATCGGAAGGAACTTGAACCCTCTGGCATACATCTCGTTGGCAACCTCAAGTATTGTAAGAACGTTCTTTTCCTTTGTGGTAATATTATTTCCCTTCATTTCATATTCTTTTATTTTATTTTTAACCTTGTCCTGCCCCTGAGCCATCATTTCAGCATCAAAATCATCAGCCCTTACGGTAAAATACGTTGCGTAAAAGGCTTCAGGATAGTAAACCTTAAACCAGGCAATACGGAATGCCATCATAACATAAGCTGCGGCATGGGCTTTGGGGAACATGTACTTTATAGTTTTACAGGACTTGATATACCAATCGGGTACATTATTTTCCTTCATTACAGCTTCATATTCTTCCTTGACCCCTTTACCCTTTCTTACATCCTCCATAATTTTGAAGGCTGTTTTAGGAGGCAATCCGGCATGCATCAGATAAATCATGATATCGTCACGGCAGCAAATGCTTTTTGAAAGTGTAGTTATTCCTTCTCTTATTAGGTCCTGTGCATTATTGAGCCAAACGTCGGTACCGTGTGAAAGTCCTGATATTCTGATAAGCTCAGAGAACGTCTTAGGCTTTGTATCTACCAGCATCTGCCGTACAAATTTAGTTCCAAACTCAGGGATAGCAAAGGTTCCGGTTTCGCTGCCTATATCTTCCGGCTTAACCCCAAGTGCTTCTGTACTGCTGAAAAGACTCATGGTTTTGGCTTCACCAATGGTAATTGTTCTGGCATCTATCCCGGTAATATCCTCCAGCATCCTTATTACAGTAGGATCATCGTGTCCGAGTATATCCAGCTTCAGTATACTTCCATGCAGGAAGTGGTAGTCAAAGTGTGTTGTTATAATTTCAGAGGTTGTATCATCAGCTGGTCTTTGGATAGGCGAAAAATCAAATATCTCCTTATCCTTCGGAACTATCATTATACCTCCCGGATGCTGTCCGGTAGTACGTTTTATGCCTGTACAGCCTTTCACAAGCCTGTTGATTTCGGCATTTGTAACCACAATTCCTCTTTCATCAAGGTAATTCTTAACATAGCCGTAAGCGGTCTTTTCAGCTACAGAAGCTATTGTTCCCGCTCTGAATACATACCCTTCTCCGAATAGCTCTTCTGTGTATTTATGAGCAACAGGCTGGTATTCTCCTGAGAAGTTCAAGTCAATGTCAGGCTCCTTATCTCCATCGAAACCGAGAAAGGTTTCAAACGGAATATCATAACCGTCTTTCTTTAAATTGTTACCGCATTTCGGACATACCTTGTCAGGCAGGTCAAAACCGCAGTCATAGGAACCGTCTAAAATAAACTCGGAATGCTTACAGCTTTCACAGATATAGTGAGGCTGAAGTGAATTAACCTCAGTTATTCCCGACATATTCGCAACAAAGGAGGAACCTACCGATCCTCTGGAACCAACCAGGTACCCATCATTTATAGACTTTGATACAAGTTTTTGAGCAATCAGGTACATAACTGCAAAGCCATTTTTTATAATTGAGTTCAGTTCCTTCTCAAGTCTCTGCTGTACAACCTCTGGCAGCTCTTCGCCATATATCTCTCTGGCCTTGGTCATAGCCATATCTTCTATATCATGTTCTGCTCCTTCAATTTTTGGAGGATATGTACCTTCAAGCACTGGCGCTATATTCTCAATCAAATCAGCAATATGATTAGTATTATCAATAACAACTTCACGAGCCTTTTCAGGTCCGAGGTATGCAAATTCCTCCAGCATTTCATCTGTAGTTCTGAAATAAAGCGGTGCCTGATTATCTGCATCAGTAAAACCCCGGCCAGACATAAGAATTCTTCTGAAAACCTCATCCCTAGGGTCCATAAAATGTACATCACATGTAGCAACCACAGGCTTTTGATGTCTCTCACCCAGTCTGACAATTTTCTTATTAATCTTTCTTAATTCCTCCTGAGATGAGACCTTACCACTATTAACCAAAAATTCATTATTTCCAAGGGGTTGAATTTCCAGATAGTCATAGAATCTTACTATTTTAGATATTTCGTCTTCACTTTTATTGTTCAAGATAGCTCTGTACAGCTCTCCCGCTTCACAGGCACTACCCAGGATTAGTCCTTCCCTGTATTCCATCAGTAGTTTCTTTGGAACTCTCGGTTTCTTATAAAAATACTTCAAATGTGACTGTGAAACTATTTTATACAAGTTTTTAAGGCCCACAGAATTCTTAACAAGTATAATGGCATGGTTTGAAGGTGATTTGACATTTACTTCATAATCAAAGGCATTTTCAATGTCCTTTATGGTCTTGCAGCCTTTATTCTTAAGTAACCCTAAACAGTGCAGGAATATTTTTGCCGTAGCAAGGGAATCATCCACTGCCCGGTGATGATTTTCCAGTTCAATCCCCAAATGCTTTGCAACAAGGTTAAGCTTGTACTTTCCAAGCTCAGGGAACATTTTTCTGCACAGCTCAAGTGTGTCTATGAATGGGTTTCTGATTCTCTCTCCGATTATTTTAGCGTTCTGCTTTATAAAGCCTACATCAAAGGTTGCATTGTGAGCTACAAGAACAGTTCCCTGTATAAACTCCATAAAATCGGTAAGCACCTGTTCTATAGGAGGAGCATCCTTTACCATGTCGTCGGTAATGCCTGTCAGCTTAACAATAAAGCTTGGAATGGGTATTCCGGGATTTACAAAGGCGCTGAACTTCTCAATTATCTGCCCTGCTTTTAACTTTACCGCACCGATTTCGGTTATCCTGTCCTTCTGAGGATTAAGCCCCGTAGTCTCTATGTCAAATATTACGAATTCACCATCAAGGGTATGGGAATCAGGGTTATATACAATGGGTACATTATCATCCAGTAAATAGCATTCAAGTCCGTATATAACTTTAATACCATGCTTTTTGGAAGCTCCGTAGGCATCGGGATACGCTTGTACAACACCATGATCTGTGATAGCAATAGCCTTATGTCCCCATTTCGCAGCTCTTTTTACAAGCTCCTTAACAGGAGTAACTCCATCCATAGAGCTCATCTGAGTATGTAAATGGAGTTCCACCCTTTTATTCTCAGCATCATCGTGCCGGATTTCCTTTTCAGTCTCCACAATATCAAAAGCCATAACCGTAAGTTCTTTTGAAAACTTATCGTACTGAGCTTCTCCTCTGATTCTTAGACAAACTCCCTCAACAATTCGTTCTGAAATGTTGGCAAAATCCTTCTTCTCCACAAACATTTTAACGGTTACAGAACTTGTGTAATCCGTAACGTCAAATATGTAAATAAACTTTCCACCCCGGATTTCTCTTGATTCAGTTCTGAATACCTCTCCGGCAATGGCCACTTTCCCTGAATCAGGTGTAACTTCAGAAATCCTCATTATACTGTCAGTAAAAGGTTTTCCGGCTATTATTCCCTTAGTAGGACCATCTCCGGGATGTGAATCCCTGCTCTCGGAAAAACTTTTAGGCTTCTCTTGTGATGGAGCTGCAGTCATTGCAGTACTTACTACCTGCGCCTCGTTTTTTTCCTTCTCTGCAACGTATTCCTCAAGAATATTGGAATCCACCTCAAGGTCGCAAAACTCAACCTTAACCCTTTTTGATACAGTATCCTCAATATACTGTTCAAGGATTGTATGGCAATTTTGAGTTTTTAGAATCTGTGAGCCCTTTGTAGCAAGCCTGATTTGTATTTTCCCGTCAGCAAATTCACAGGTACTGTCAGAAAGTATGCCTCTGCAGACCGCGACTTTCCGGTTCAGCATCTGAATCAGCTCATCCCACATCAACTCCAGAAATTCTTTTATGCCGTATTCACGTGTGCATTTTACCCTGATAGTTATATTATTAGCCCCAAGTGAAGCTGTCAAGTGCTCCTCCATTTTTGAAACCAGCCCCGGACTGATTAATTCAGGACCCAATGTATATATTTCAAGTTTGTTGGACTTGATAAAAACACTCATCCTGTCTACGGCCAATTTACTAAAAACAGAAAATTCCCCGTTAAAGTCAACTTGCTCAGGGAATAACTCTTGAAATAATTTATTTGAATTTGTAGAACCTTCCATAATTTATGACCCCATTATAATAATTATGTACAATACGATGTCTCTGATATTTAATATGCTACTACATTTATTCGCACTAATAATATATCAAAAAATGTTGATATATCTCTATTACATTTTAACATAAGTAAGAGAAATTTTACCTAGATCTTTTCATATACGAGTATGTTAATATCCACCTCAGTATGGAGCTCATCCATTTTATCAATGGTTGCAATATCTGCGTGTCTGCTGTAAGGCGTCATTTTAAAGAGATTAATAATATCCTGTTTGTCCTTGAGGCTAATATTATAGTTTACACCTGATTCCTCTACCAGCCTGAAGCCCTTTCGCACAGTCCCCTTTTGTCCGATTTCCTCGGGCTCTTGGTACATAAGCTTTTTAAGGCTATATAAGTGAAGGGCGCCGGGAACGGCAACTATCAATTTTCCGTTAGGCTTCATTATACGCCTGAATTCATGTTCATCTCTTGGTGCAAAAATACAAAGTATATAATCGACAGTATTATCCAGTATTGGTATGTGATAATTGCTGGCTACCGCAAAACGGACCTGCTTGTCCCTTCCCGCGGCATAATTAATGGCATCTCTGGAAACATCGGTACCGTAGAGACAAAAATCTGTATTTCTAAAGTCCTGGTTTTGATATTCAAATTTACTTTTCAGTCTGCTTATGTAGTAGCCCTCACCACAGCCGGCGTCATAAATATTAATTTCTTTACAAGTGTCATCTTTGCCGGTTTCTGAAGTAGCCTGATTTAAACTGTTATTTAGGCTTGAATTAGTGCAAAATTGATAAATAATTGAATTCAACTTATCGGAAAATTGTTGATAGTACCCCTTTTCAAGGAAATCTCTTCTGCTTTGCAGCATTTCCTTAGTGTCTCCGGGATTGCCCGCTCCGATATGGCTTGAAAGCAAAAGGTTAACATATCCCTTTCTGGCAATGTCAAAATTATGCCCATTTGGACAAAAGTATTGTTTCAACCCCTGTTTCAAGGCTTTTGAGCAATTTGGACACTTGAATATAGTTTTTGTCATTATATCTCGCACCTTCTCTGATACGTTGTTTACACTAATTAATCAAACAAAAGCTTTTCGATTTCTAAAGGAAATTTCCACTGGATCTAACCTCATACTAAAGCTTTTCAATTTCCTTTAGTAATGCCTCTACAGCGTTTTCCTGCGGTAATTTTTTTACTATCTGTCCCTTCTTGAAAAGCAGCACCTCATTAACACCACCTGCTATACCTATATCTGCATCTTTTGCCTCACCAGGACCATTCACCGCACAACCCATTATTGCAACCTTTATATCCTTATTCAGTTTGTCCAATACCGGCTCTATCTGATTTACTATTCCTATCAGGTCAACCCGTGTCCTCCCACAGGTAGGGCAGGATACTACTTCAATCCCTTCCTTAAGCAATCCAAGTGCCTTAAGTATCTGTTTACCAGCTTTAATTTCCTCAACAGGATCTCCTGTAAGAGAAACCCGTATGGTATCACCGATACCCTCTGCAAGAAGGCAGCCAATACCTACTGAAGATTTAATTGTTCCCTTATAAACCGTGCCTGCCTCAGTAACCCCAATATGCAGAGGGTAATTAGTTTTCTGTGAAAGCAATCTGTAGGCAGCAATAGTCATGGGAACGCTTGAAGCTTTAATGGAAATTGCTATATCGTCAAAGTCTGCCGCTTCAAGCATTGAGGCATGCTTTAATGCACTTTCCACCATTCCTTCCGGTGTGACGCCCTCATACTTTTTTAAAATACTTTTTTCTACAGAACCAGAGTTTACTCCGATCCGTATGGGTATCTGTCTCTCCCTCGCCATGTCAGCGACTATTTTTACCCTGTCCTGACCACCTATATTGCCCGGATTGAGACGGATCTTGTCCACACCGTTACGCATACACTCCAAAGCCAGTCTATAGTCAAAATGTATGTCGGCAACCAGAGGTATTCTTACTGCTTTCTTTATTTCTTTTACTGCCTCTGCAGACTGGCTGTCGGGAACTGCTACTCTGATAATCCTGCAGCCTTCCTCCTCAAGCCTTTTTATCTGTTCCACAGTAGCTTTTACGTCTCTTGTATCGGTATTGGTCATTGACTGAACAGAAATAGGAGAATCTCCTCCTATGAAGATATCTCCCACTCTTATTTTTTTTGTCTGTTTTCTCAATATATAATTATCCATAGCCTTTTCCTTTCACTATACAGCTATCCTCGTCCCAATCTCAGAATGTCGTTGAAGGTGGCATATAGCATTAGCATTATAAGAATAACCATACCTATCATGGTTATAAGCGCTTCCTTTTCAGGATTCAGTGGCTTTTTTCTGATCCCTTCAATCAGAAGCAGTACAAGCTTGCTTCCATCAAGTGCCGGGAATGGAATAAGATTAACCAATCCAAGGTTTATACTTATCATTGAGGTAATTGATAGAAGATTAATAAGGGTTTCCATGGCTGACTCACTTGTAGACACCTCATTGCTGATAGTGGTTGTTATTCCTACAGGACCCATAAGTTCACTTGCAGGGACTGTTCCGGTAATCAGCCATCCCAGAGAATAGTATATAGATCTTGCTAGAAATACGTTGTATTTGACGGCTTCCTTTATTGTACTGCCAATTCCACCTTTATTGTGTACAAAGTCCACAGTACCTATTGCATAGAATTCGGGATTTTTACTTTTCGAAGGTACTACAGGTGTAAGCTCCTGCTGCTTACCATCTCGCTCAACCCTTATTGCCACTTTTTTATCTTTATTCTGTTGAAGTATTTCACGTATATCTTTTCTTGTCTTTACATCGGCTCCATTTAGTTTTACAATCCTGTCTCCTTCTTTCAAGCCGGCAGTTTTTGCAGGCGATTTGTCGGAAACAGCTTTAACTACATTGGAATTAGTACCTTCCAGTTCATCCTCAGCAGGAGTAAAACCAAGTATATAGTTCTGTCTGTCGGGAGTCATTTCTACAGTTTTGGTTTTTCCGTCTCTCTCATATTGTAATTTAATACTTTCATCTGTTAGAGGATAGGAAAAAATTGAAAGGTCGTTTATATTATAAATTGTTTTTCCATTATATTTTATAAGCCTGTCACCGACCCTTAGTCCGGCTGTCTCAGCAGCTGATCCCGGCATAATAGCTTTAACCTCTGTTGTATAATAACCGGTCTGTGTAAGCATTATAATTGCTAATATCAACGCTGTTAATATGTTCATTATAGGCCCTGCTGCAATAATTGCCGCTCTAACACCTATGGGCTTTCTGTTGAAGGCTCTGTCGTCCTCAGAGGCCTCTTCCTCACCTTCCATCTTGACATAACCCCCAAGAGGTATAAGCCTCAAAGAGTAAAGTGTTTCTCCCTTTTTAAAGGAGAGTAGCTTGGGCCCCATAAAAAGCGAAAATTCATTTACCTTAACCTTAAAAGCTTTTGCCACCAAAAAGTGACCAAGTTCATGAACAATTATTAAAAAGCTCAGCGCCAATATTGCCAGTAGAATACCCATAGATTCCTCCGTTACCATATCATTTCATTTTACATACAGCTAACTTATCTCAATAGAATATTAAATAGTGAATTGTAAATCTTTTACTCTTCACTTAATCTATTCACTTTAACTCTTCACAGCCATCTCAGCTTGTTTCCTTGCCCAACCATCTACTTCTATTATATCATCCAGGCCTGGACTAATATTCACTTTATGTGCCAGCATCACACTTTCAATTAATTCAGGCATTGCAGTAAAAGCAATTCTATTTGCAAGAAAAGCCGAAACGGCTATCTCATTGGCAGCATTCATTACCGCAGGCATGGTTCCTCCGATATTAAGTGCATCATATGCCAACTGCAGACACCTAAAGGTTTTGGTGTCAGGCTCTTCAAAGGTAAGCTGAGAACATTTCAGTAGATCAAGCTTTGAAAAATTATTTTCACATCGGTTTGGGTAAGTGAGAGCTAGCTGAATAGGTATTCTCATATCAGGAGATCCCAACTGCGCCATAACAGACCCATCCACATATTCGACCATTGAATGGATTATACTCTGAGGATGTACAAGAACCTGAATTTGGTTCAGTTCCCGTCCGAACAGCCATCTTGCTTCTATTACCTCCAACCCCTTGTTCATGAGCGTAGCAGAATCAATGGTTATTTTGTTGCCCATGTTCCAGTTTGGATGTTTTAGGGCCTGAGCAGGGGTGATATGCTTAAGCTCGTCAAGTGTTCTTCCTCTGAAGGGACCACCTGACGCAGTAATTATTATTTTCTCAATCTGTTTATCATTATTCCCCAAAAGGCATTGGTATATGGCAGAATGCTCACTATCCACAGGAAATATGTTGACCCCTTGCTTATGAGCCTCCTCCATAACCAGTTGTCCGGCCGTTACAAGTGTTTCCTTGTTTGCCAGTGCGATATTCTTCTTATTTTTTATAGCATGTATTGTGGGAATAAGGCCGGCAGTACCAACTACAGAAGTTACAACAGTATCTGCCTCAGTCTGTTCAACTACACTAAGCATTCCTTCAAGTCCGTATAAAACTTGAATTTTCATGCCTGATAGTCTGCTTTCAAGCTCTGTGGCAAGCTCTCTGGTTCCAACCGATACCAGCTGGGGTTTGAATTCCATCACCTGTTTTTCAAGCAAATCTATATTTGAATTTGCAGCCATTGCTGCAACCCTTATTCCAAGATTTCTTGCCACATCCAGCGTCTGAACACCAATAGACCCGGTTGATCCTAATATTGAAATAACTTTAGCCATTTTTCCTCCGGAATTAAGTCTAATAATACATAGGTTTCAATTTAATTTGAGAACCGTACCTATTATAAATACAGAGACAAAAAATAATATACTACGGGAGCCACAAACAATATACTGTCGAATCTGTCTAGCACTCCACCGTGACCGGGCATTATACTGCCAAAGTCCTTTACATTTACATACCTTTTAATTCCCGATGCAGACCAGTCACCGATCTGTGAAATTATACCGCAAAACAGTCCTAAAAGAGCCAATAATGCAAATAGAGCACCTGATGCTTTTATACCACAATATACAGGCGCAATGAAGCCAAAAGCAATCATCAGCCCCATACATCCGAGGATTCCTCCCACCGCCCCTGCGACCGTCTTTTTAGGGCTTATTTCTGGGATAATCTTTCTTTTTCCAAATAGTCTTCCAAAGGTATAGGCCATGGTATCTGTCCCCCAGGCTCCGATGAAAATGAGCCATATTAGAACCATTCCAAGTTCCATGTTTCTAATCAATATCAAAAAGCTCATAAGGAAAGGTACATAGGCTATACCAAAAGCAGTAACACAGGCATCAACAATATTATACTTTTTATGCCCAAATACAATAAAACCCATACTCAGAAATATAATAATGCAGACAGAAATACCTGTTAAAACACCTAAGTCCAGTTTGTACCAGCCTGTTTGCTCAAGACCCAACAGTAAAAGCGGAATTATCGATAAATATCCAACAGGCTTAATTGGCTGAATGTTTTTTATTTTCGCTGCAGAATTGTAAAACTCATATAATCCGATGGCTGCAATTAAGCTGACTGCCACGCCCAATACTATAGACCCCATATACAAAACAGCTATAAGTAAAACCAGTCCAATCAATGCACTGAGAACTCTTGTTTTTAACATTATTCCTCCATATTTCAAACAGCACCTGGTTAATTCAGCAGGGCCATTTGGTATAATTAGTTATTTAGAAATAAACTTAATTACTGGTCCACTCCACCAAATCGTCTGTTTCTATGCTCATAAGCCTTTAACGCTTGCGCGATATGACTTCCATTAACATCAGGCCATAATTCATCTGTGAACCAAAATTCTGTATAAGCACACTGCCAAAGGAGATAATTGCTTATCCTCTGTTCTCCGCTGGTTCTGATAAGCAGGTCAGGTTCAGGTATCCCCACAGTGTACAGACAACTCTCAAACTGTTTTTCATCTATATCCTCAACTTTCAGCCTGCCTGACTTAACCTTGCTGGCAATTTCTCTAACTGCGTGTAACAGCTCAAGCTTTCCGCCATAGTTAAGACAAATAATTAAATTAAGACCATTATTTACATTTGTCAGTTTTTCAACTCTTGAAATTTCCTTCTGGAGCTCTTCTGGAAGACCTTTAACATCACCTATTACCCTTATCCTGACATTGCTGCCGTCAAGCTCCTTTTCAGCGTTTCTCAAAAACTCCACAAGCAGATTCAACAGTGCATCAACTTCACTCTTGGGGCGCTTCCAGTTTTCAGTTGAAAAAGCGAAAACCGTCAGATACTTCACACCTATTTCTGAGCAATATATAACAACCTTCTTTAGCGCCATAGAGCCTTCCCTGTGGCCTACACTTCTAGGCAAACCTCTTTTCTTTGCCCATCTGCCGTTTCCGTCAGGAATAATTGCTATGTGCTTCGGAATTGATGTGAAATCCCTTTTGATTTCTTTTGGTCTGTTGAACAATTGTGCAACTCTTTTCCAAAGACTCATACTGACCTCCAGCTGCGAGCAAAAATACAATGCTAGTGCACGCAAACTATATTAAACAATTAATCAAAAATAAAGCTTATATAAACAGGAATGCTTTAAATATTCTCACCTTGAAAATAACCCCTCATTTAGAGGGGTTTGCATACTAAAATGTTTAGTTTATTTCCAGTCGTATTGACACGAAGTACCCTGAATGAATAATCATACTCCGTAATTTCCATTTTTGGGGGTGCCGTTATTGAAATTTTTTCAATTTCAAAGCCGTCTTTCTCGGCAAGCTCCAAAGCATCTCCCAGTGTATAACCTATTAAATAGCTCATACTTCCATTATTTCCTTGTCCTTGGCCTCAACTATATGGTCAATTTCAGCAATGAACTTATCTGTTATATTTTGAATATCTTTTTCAGCATCCTTAAGATCATCCTCTGTAATTTCACTGCTCTTTTTCTTTGCCTTCATGTTTTCAATAGAGTCTCTTCTTATTGATCTGATTGCTACCTTGGCTTCTTCGCCTTCCTTTTTAACCGATTTGGTTAAATCCTTACGTCTTTCCTCTGTAAGTGCAGGGAAAACAAGACGAATAACTTTACCGTCATTATTAGGGTTTATACCTATATCTGATTTTTGAATTTCTTTTTCTATATCTTTAAGGAGCTTTGATTCCCATGGCTGTATCAAAATTACTCGTGCTTCAGGTACTGATACAGTTGCAACCTGTTGAATCGGTGTAGGTGCGCCGTAATAGTCAATCGTAATCTTGTCAAGAATTTGAGGATTTGCTCTTCCTGCTCTGATACCTGCAAGATTGTCCTTCAAAACATGTATGGTTTTCTTCATCTTTTCTTCAATAG